>JBCDEN010000066.1:0-10668 GCA_039179715.1 Pseudomonadota bacterium | reverse complement strand
GTCCAATCCGGCCGAAACCTACACCAACCAGGCGGTCCAGATTGCCGCTTCGCGCTTCCGCAAGGGCTTTGCGGAGGGAATGGAATACATCTTCTCGCCTGGTTGGTGTAGGTTTCGGCCGGATTGGACAAGACGAAACCGATCAGGAAGGCGGGGCGCGACCAGTCAAACCGGCGCATCAGAATGCCGAGCAGGCCGATGGCAAAGAGCGCCACCAGGTCCATCAGGTTCTGGCCCGACTGAAACGCGGCAAAGGAGATGATCATGAACAGGAACGGTGCCAGCAGCGCGAACGGGATGGTCGTCAGGCGCGCGATCCCGCCGGAACCGAGAATGCAGATGATCGTGCCGACCACGTTTGCGAGCGCCAGCAGCCAGACGATTGCGTAGGTGACGTCGAGATTGTTTTTCAGCATCGATGGCCCGACCTCGATCTGGCCGGACCCGAGCAGGGCGACCGCACCGATGAAGACCGCCATGGAGCCGGAGCCAGGGATGCCGAACAGAAGCGTCGGAACCAGGCCACCGCCTTCCTTGGCATTGTTGGAGCTTTCCGGGCCAATCACGCCACGTACATCGCCGCTGCCGAATTTGGACTTGTCCTTGGACGTCTGGACGGTGTGACCGTAGGCGATCCAGTCGACAACGGAGCCGCCCAGGCCTGGGATGACACCCACGGTGACCCCGATCAGCGAACAGCGGATGCTGAGCCAGATGTTGGCGAACCAGTCGCGCACGCCGTGCAGCCAGCCGCCGCCGAGCATGGAGCGCTCCGAGATCGCGCGGTCCTGGCGCAGGAGGGCGACGATTTCCGGGATTGCGAAAATACCGAGGCCGACAATGACCAGTTTCAGGCCGTCGGTGAGGTAGGGCATGTCATAGGTCGCCATGCGCAATGCGCCGGCGCTGTCGCCCTCGCCGATGGTGCCGACCATCAGGCCGAGGCCGGCCGCAACGATGCCCTTGATGGCGACCTGTCCGGCCAGAATGCCGACCATCGACAGGCCGAACAGCGTGATCATGAGAAGTTCCGGTGTGCGGAACTCCAGAACGATCGGACGTGCGACCAGAATGAATACGGTCAGGAAGGCTGCCCCGACAAGACCGCCGAAAAGCGAAGAGGCAAAGGCGGCGGAGAGCGCCCGTGCCGCCTCGCCTTTCTTGGCCAGCGGAAAGCCGTCGAGAACGGTTGCCTGCGAGGCGGAGGAACCGGGAATGCCCATCAGGACGGAGGCGAATGTGTCCGATGTTGGAACCACCGCGACCATGCCGATCATCAGGGCGAGGCCAAGCACCGGATCCATGCCGAACATGAACGGCAGCAGCAAGGACAGGCCGGCAATGCCGCCAAGTCCCGGAAAGACCCCGATACAAAGGCCCATCACCACGCCGAGAATCAGGTAGCCGATCACGGCGGGCTGGAAGATCATCGCCGACGCATCGGCGAGCGCAGGTATAGCGGTGCCAAGAATGTCCACTGGATCGCCCCGGATTTTGTTTTTCATAAAAGAGAGCCCGTCCGGCCAGGCCGGACGGGCAGAAGTGCTGTTACTTCAGGGAGACGCCGTAGCGTTCCTGCAGCCAGCCGACCACGAATTCCTTCGCGCTGTCCGGCACTTCGGTCGCGCTCTTGAGCGCGCTGTCAGCCTCGGCTCCGGTCATCTGCGGATACTTGCCGAGCCGTCCGGCGGAGATTTCCGCAAAGTCGCCGCGTGCCTTGACCGCGTCAAACGCCTTGGAATAGGTGTCGATCGCGTCCTGGGATGCACCGTTCGGCAGGAACACCATCTTCTGGGCCGGGAAACCGGCGATGAAGAAGGCCTTCCAGGCGTCCCATTTCTCACCGGAGGTTTCGCAGCCCTCGGTCGCCTCGCAGACTTCCTTGAAGGTCGGCATGTCCGGGAATGTCGGATCGCGGACAATGTTGCCGTCCGCATCCAGCGCGCCCCAGCTCATCATCGGCACGGCGGTCCCTGCCTCGACCAGCGGCGTCACGCCTTTCAGGTAGGACGAAGACGTCTGATAGTCGAT
The DNA here is from genome assembly GCA_039179715.1 of Pseudomonadota bacterium. Taxonomy (GTDB): domain Bacteria; phylum Pseudomonadota; class Alphaproteobacteria; order Rhizobiales; family Stappiaceae; genus Roseibium. The sequence goes on along the minus strand of JBCDEN010000066.1, from coordinate 8,637 downwards.
GTTGGCTTCACCGCGCTCGAACATGAGACGGCCGTCGCCACGGCCCTTGATGCCGAAAACGGGCTCGACATTCAGGCCGAGCATTTCCCAGGCCAGAAGCGGCACGAGATCGAGCCGCGTCGCGCCCTGCGACCCGTAGATGAAATCGGTCTCTTTCAGCGCGCTGGCGTCGTTGCCGTTCATCTTCGAGGCCAGATCCGGCGGCAGGTAGGCGACGCCACCCGTGCCGGAAGCCAGGACCACGTTCCAGTCCTTGTAGTCATAGCGAACGCGCGGATCGCCGAGCAGATACGGGAACTGCGTTGAACCCGAAGAACCGAAGATCACCGTGCCTTCGCTGTCGGCAAATTTCTGGTTCTGGAACCAGTTGGCGCCCTTGGTGGAACCGGCACCCGGCATGAATTTCACGACCACGGTCGGCTGACCCGGAAGGGCTTCGCTCAGGAGCGGGGCGTAGAAGTTCGCCCACTTGGCGGACCCACCTGTTTCGGAGAAGGGAATGACCCATTCGACGGTTTTGCCGGAAAGGTCGAGATCGGCCGCAAGGGCCTGGGCCGGCACGAGGGCACCGGCAGCAAGTGTCACACTCAGCGCCAGCCGGCGCGCAAGCTTTTTCAAAACCATGTTTTCCTCCCAATGGCGCGGGATGTGTGTTCCCGCAGCCTTACTCTCACCGCTCGCAAAAGCGACTTGATGCTGACAGTGTTCCCTGCGAAGCTTGCAGCAAGCTTTCATCGAAAAAGAATAAAAATGCGGATCGCACTCGTAGAAGACAATGTCAGCCTGGCTAAGGGGATCGCCTATCAATTGCGCGATGCCGGTCATTCGGTGGATATCCTGCATGACGGCGACGAGGCGGATGTGTTCTTGAGACAGGAAGGCGGCGACCTCGTCATTCTGGATATCAATCTGCCCGGCAAGAGCGGGCTCGACCTTCTCACCGATCTCAGGGAACGCGAGGATTCGCGGCCGGTCATCCTGCTGACCGCCCGTTCCGAAACGGAGGACCGCGTCATCGGGCTGGATGCCGGTGCGGATGACTACCTGGTGAAACCTTTCGAAATGGAGGAACTGGCGGCCAGGATCCGCGCGCTCGGCCGGCGCAAGGGTGTCGCGCCCCGACAGCTCGTCGATATCGGACCGCTGAAACTGGATGCCGGTGCGCTGCAATTGCTGAACGGTTCCGAAGCGCTGGAAGTTCCGCGGCGCGAGCTCGCACTGCTTGCCGCATTGGCACAGGCGAACGGGCGAACGGTGTCCAAGGCAAGCCTGCTGGACCAGCTTTACGGTGCGGGCAGCGAGACGGACGAGAAAGTCATCGAGGTCTATGCCTCCAGGTTGCGCAAGCGCCTCGCTCCGTATGGCATCAACATCCAGGTTCATCGCGGCATCGGCTATTCCCTCGGCAAGGCATCCGCATGAAGAGAACCTATTCTCTCCGCCTGCGCCTGACCCTGATCATTCTCGTTCCTCTGCTGTTCGTGGCCAGTGCGACCGGCCTGTGGCAGTTGAACAACGCGCGGGTCACCGCCGGTGACGTCTTCGACAGGAGCCTGCAGTCGGCGGCGCTGGCGGTTGCCAACGACGTTGCGCTGTCCGGTGGCGATGCACTGGCACCCAGCACGCGCAAGATCCTCTCCGACACGTCGGGCGGGCGGGTCTTCTACCATGTCTATGCACCGGACGGTGTCATCGTCACCGGTTATGCAACACCGCCGGTGGGCATCCCGCTCGCCGGTGACGACGAACTCAGCCCGGTCTTTTTCAATGCGGAATACCTTGGCCGGGACGTGCGCGGTTTCCGCATGCGAACCCGCACGCAGGTCGACGACTTCAGCGGGGTCTTTACAACGACTGTCTGGCAGGACGTTGCCATCCGTGCGGCCTTCGTCCAGGACCTGATGCTGCGATCGCTGGTGACGATCTCCTCCATCATCACGTCCCTTTCGCTGATCGTCTGGTTCGGCATCCGGATCGGATTGCACCCTTTGAACGATCTTCAGCAGGCGATTGATCTGCGCTCGGGAGAAGTCCTCAAGCCCATACAAAGACCGGTGCCGGTCGAGGTCGAGGGCATTGTGCGCACCCTCAACAGGCTGCTTGGCCAGGTCTCGGAAGCCATGGCGACGCAGAACGAGTTCATTTCAAATGCCGCACATCAACTGCGCAATCCGATCGCCGGTGTTCTGGCCCTTGCGGAGTCCGTCCGCTCCGCGCCGAACGAGGCGGCCATGCGCGAACGCGCGGGGGATCTTGTCGATGCCGCGAAGGAGGCCAGCCACCTGGCGCAGAAGCTTCTGACCTACGAGCGCACCAAATCGATCAGTCCGGCGTCCGCAAGGGAGGTGTTTTCGGTCAATGAGCTTATCGGCGGCGTAACGACAGATTTTCAAGGCAGACGCAACGGCGGTCCGGCAATCAGCGCGCACATGCCGGAAAGCGACATCTCCGTCACCGGAGACCGGACGATGATCCGGGAAGCCGTCACCAACCTGATCGACAACGCCATGAAACACGGCGGTGCCGGCCTGTCGGAGATCACCGTCGGGCTTGAGGCCGCGCCCGACAGCGCAACAATCGTCGTCAGGGACGACGGCAAGGGGTTGAGCGAGGCGCAGATCCAGACAGCGCTTCAGCGCTTCGGGCAGGTCTCGGAACGCAGCGACGGCAGCGGTCTCGGGTTGCCGATCGTGGAACGGGTCGCCGACCGGCATGGCGGCGGGCTGAAGCTCCAGGGCGGTTCGCCTGGGCTGGAGGCGCGTTTTACCATCGCGCGTTAACGGCCTATGGTACGGACTCATAAAAGAAGTCAATTTGGTTTGGATCGTTTTGACCAACCGCGAGAAGCGAAGGCGCAGGAAATGTGGTTCATTTTCAAGCCTTTCGCGACGTGGCAGATGGTCAAAACGGCCAAATCCGAAGGACGGCTAAATGGCTGTACCTCGCAGCGTCACCGCGTTTGACCGGGCAAAAAGCCCGCTCTGCACACGCTTCCTGCCGAGATTTTGCGATTTCTGCCGCCAAATCGGCTTCATTTATGGGTCCGTACCCTAGTCCGGCAGCGCAGCCGCGATCGCGCGGCGCGGGGTTGCCAGGCTCAACCGAAACGCTTTGCGAGTTCGGCAATATGGGCGGGCCCGACTTCGCAGCAGCCGCCGACGATCGTCGCGCCTCTCTCGATCCAGCCACCGACATGATCGGCATAGGCGTCCGGCGTCAGGTCGACACGGGAGGTCAGTTTCGTCACCGCGCTGCCTGCCGTCAAAAACGCCTTGCTGATCCCGGTGAACCCGTTCGCATAGCCACCGGTCGGCAGGTCCGTCTGCGGTAAATCGTTCAATCCGGCTGCCACTGCCTCCGGTATCGAGCAATTCAGGAGAATGGCCTGGGGGCCAAGCGCTTCAACTTCGCGGACGGCGTCTGCCAGGCTTTCACCCGAGCGCAGTTTGGTACCGTCGGCATCGTCGACTGTCAGGCCGATCCAGACCGGTTTGCCGTGGCCGAGCGCGCCCGTGACGGAAGCCCTGGCCTGTTCGATCGACGCGATGGTCTCGATCAGATAGGCATCGACGAAGTCCGCCTGGATGCGGCAGATTTCGGCGTAAAGCTCGGTGGATTCCGCTTCCGGCGGTGCGCCGTCGTGGCTGTAGGACCAGCCGAGCGGACCGACGGATCCGACCACCGACCCGGACCCGTTCGCATCGCGCGACCGGCAGGCGATTGCGCAGGCCTGCTGCTGCAGCTCGACGAACCGGTCTTCGATCCCGTTCGGGCGCAGACGGTCGCGGTGGATCGCATAGGTGTTCGCCGTTGCAACATGAGCGCCGGCAGCGAAATAGGAATCGTGGATCTCGCCGACGAGGTCGGGCCGTTCCATCATGATGCGCGTCGACCAGAGCCCCGTGGGTTCCAGACCGCTCAGGCGGACGAGCTCCTGGCCCATGCCGCCGTCGAGAATTGTTATCTTTTCCGTTTCCACCACTGCACCCGGATATCCGTTTGTTGTCTGCACGATCAGGGGCCGGCACCACGGCAGCTTCGCGTCCCAGTGCCCTCGTCTCGTGTCCAAGCGTTCGGGGGTTATATCTCGCTATCGGGGCCTGACAAGGCCGGGACGCGACGTTTTCAGGTCGCGAAGCGTCTATTGCTCACCAGCCTGGACGGGCAAGGGATCCAGCATGTCCTCGAAGAACCACGCGGTCAGCTCGTTCCGGCTGGAAACACCAGCTTTCCGGTAGACGGTGGAGGCCTGCTGGCGCACCGTTTTTTCGCGCGTGTCCCTGAGCCCGGCGATTTCCCGGAACGTGAGACCCTTCAGCATGCCGATCACGACATCCTGTTCACTGGCTGTCAGGTTCCAGGCATCGAACTGCTTTTGCATGACCGCGCGGTACTGACCCGCAAGCTCTACCGATCGTGAATCGAACCGTGCCAGCTGGCCGCGGGCCTTTTCAAGCTGTCCGCTGAGCTCCTTCAGCGTTTTCTGCTGGATATGGCGATCGTACAGGAAGGCGGCCAGGACCAACGCGCTGATCACAAGCCTGGCAAGATCGTCCCCCATCGAACCGAGGGTTTCGCCGGCCCGGAATTCGTTGAAGACTTCGACGACGCTTGTGGCAAACACTATCAGAACGAACACGGCAAAAAAGGTTCGCCAATTCCACAACGGTTCGTTCGTATCCAGCATGAAGTCGTTCCCTGTCCGGTATGTTTTCGGCACCTTAGCACCCGGTTGATCCATCCGGATTGACCCTATGTCCCATGGCCGGGGCGGTCGATCCGGCATTTGTCCGATGGACGGATATGCGTGCGTTTCCCATTCACATGTACATCAGGGCACCACCGACTCGCCGTCCGTGTGCCTCACCGTATCTGTTTATCTGGAGACCAGAAATGTCGCTCAAATTTTCCCGGCGCCAATTCCTTGCAGGCGGCCTTTCTCTCACAGGTGCCTGCCTTGCAGGACCGGCATGGTCAAACACCGCGCGCCCGCGCCTGCCGATACCGCCTCTTGCCGACGGATCGGATGGCGAACCGCTGGACCTGACACTGCGGACCGGCATGTGGTCGTTCAAACCGGGCGTCATGACGCCGACACTCGGCATCAGTCAGGACTATCTTGGCCCCACCATTCGCGCGCGGCGGAACACCGAGCTCAATCTCAATTACCACAACACCTTGAACGAAGGCGTCTCCATCCACGGACACGGACTGCACGTTCCGGGGAATGTCGATGGTGGACCGCAGCTGGAAATGGCGCCGGGCGAACGCTGGCAGCCCGCTCTTGCGATCGTGCAGCCGGCGGCAACATGCTGGTATCATTCCCATACCCATGGAAAGACCGGAACACAGACCTATCGCGGCCTTGCCGGAATGATCATCATCGACGACGATGACGCCGTCTCGGAGGAACTCCCGAACCGCTACGGTCTCGACGATCTGCCGGTGATCATCCAGGACAGAACCTTCGATGGGGAGGGCCGTCTCGTTTACTCGCTCGAAGAGGCCGGTGAAGACGGCTGGTTCGGCGACACGGTGGTTATCAACGGTGCCATGTCGCCGGTTGCCGAGGTGCCCGCAGGCAAGGTGCGCCTCAGGATCTTGAATGGCGCGAACGCACGCTTTTACATCCTGGCCTTTGCCGACAACCACACCTTCCACAAGGTCGCGAGCGATGGCGGCCTGCTGGAAGCTCCGGTTCCCATGACGACAATGGAAATGTCACCAGGTGAACGGTGCGAAATTATTGTGGACCTGTCCGAAGATACCTCGGCCGAATTGCTGACGCTGTTTGAGGACGATATCGACGCGGAAGGTGAGGGGATCGTCTCGGGCCTGGCGGGGCTTCTGACCGCACCCGATAAGTCGGAAGCTCCCGCTTCATTGCTCTTGAAAGTCGACCGGACACTGGTCGCGCATACCGCGCCTGTTCCGGAGCGGTTGGCGACCATCGAGCGCCCGGATGCGGGCGAGATCAGACAGACGCGCGAATTCGTGCTGGAAATGGATCACGGCGTCGATGACGGCAGCCATGCCGGTCATGCCGAAGGCCACGGTAACCATGCGGGTCACGGCGCGATGAACATGACGATCAATGGCTCGGTGATGGACATGAGCGTGATCAACGAACGCGTTGAACGCGGTGTCTGGGAACGCTGGCGCATTCGCTCCGAGCAGGGGGCGCACCCATTCCACGTGCACGGCTGTTCGTTCCTGGTCGAGCAGATGGAAGGGTCCGCCGTAACGCCGGATCAGGCGGGCTGGAAAGACACGGTGGTGCTTGACGATGATGACTGGTCTGAAATCGTCGTCCGGTTCGATCACCTTGCAAGCGAAGACTTCCCCTACATGTATCACTGCCACATTCTGGAACATGAAGATCAGGGCATGATGGGGCAGTTCACGGTCACCGAAAAGACCGGTTAGGCGCGGCGGGAACCTCTCCTGCCGCTGTCCGCAACCCATCGTGCATCCGGCAGGCGCGGTTACCTGGCCGCGTCGGTTTCGACGATTTCGACCTTGTAGCCCCAGAGCAGTTCGACATGCGCAAGCGTGGCCGCCCTGCTGTCCGGATCGAGCGGAACGGAGTCGCGCCTGATGACCCTCAGATGCAGGCACCGGTCTCCGAGCAGGTCGGCGTCCGCGACCTGGATTTCCGGCTCCTGGGCCGCCAGGTCATGATCGCGTGCAAGGGCATCGCGCAAGTACCGGTAGCCCTGCTCGTTGTGGATGCCCGTGACCGTGCAGTAGCGCGACGAGGATTCGTCGGACATGGCAAACATCCTGAAACGCCGGATGACGGCGGGCGAGAGAAACTGCTGGATGAAGCTCTCGTCGCGATAATTTGCCCAGGCGTGCCTGAGCACACTGCGCCAGTCGCCGCTTCCGGCAAGATCGGGGAACCAGTCCCTGTCCTCTGCGGTCGGGTCGACGCAGACACGCCTGATGTCGTCCATCATGGCAAAGCCGAGCGCATAGGGATTGATCCCGGAAAAACGGGGGTCGTCGAAATCCGGCTGGGTCAGCACGTTCGTGTGGCTGTGCAGGATTTCAAGCATCGCGCCGTCGCTGATGCGACCCTGTTCGTGCAGCTTGTTCAATACATAGTAGTGCACGAAGGAGGCGCAGCCTTCGTTCATGACCTTCGTCTGTTTCTGCGGGTAGAAATATTGCCCGATATTGCGGACGATTCTGAGGATTTCACGCTGCCAGATGGTCAGGACAGGGCTGTAGTGTTCCAGGAAGTAGAGCAGGTTTTCTTCCGGAAGATGCATGTCGCGCTTGCGGTCGAGCAGGTCCTTGTCCGTCGACGCCCGGCCGGGTGGTGCGTTCAGGATGGTGTTCCATAGATAATGGACGTTCTGTTCGGCGGCGGCGATCCGCGCGCGCCGTTGCTCTTCCGCCTCGCGCAGCGACGGCTGCCGTGGCCGGCGATGCCGGAACACGCCATGCGGCATGAGGGAATGCGCCGCATCGAGCGTTGCCTCAACCTCGCCGAGGCCGTGCTTTTCCTCGCAAGAGGCGATGAATTTGCGGGCATATTCGAGGTAGTCGAGAATGCCGTCTGCATCCGTCCATTGCCGGAACAGGTGGTTGGACTTGAAGAAATGATTGTGACCGAAGGCGGCATGCGCCATCACCAGCGCCTGCAGGGGCATCGTGTTCTCTTCCAGGCAGTAGCTGATGCAGGGATTCGAGTTGATCACGATTTCATAGGCAAGCCCGCGCGCGCCTTTCCGGTAAAGGCGCTCGTGGCCGAGAAAGTGCTTTCCGAACGACCAGTGATGATACATCAGCGGCATGCCGATCGAGGAATAGGCGTCCAGCATCTGCTCGGACGAAATGATCTCGATCTGGTTCGGATAAAAATCCAGACCCAGATCGTCGCGGGCCACCTCCTCGATGGCATCCAGCGTGCGCCGCAGCGTGTCGAAGTCCCAGTCGGCATGGTCGAACAGCAGGCCCGACTTTGCCTTTGCCGCGCGTTTAGCCATGGCCTTGCCCCGAAGGTTCGCGCGCGAAGAGTTCGCGGAAGACGGGATAGATGTCGGCAGCGGTGGCGACGCGCTTTCGTGCAAAATTCGGCCAGTCTTCGGCCACGCGGCCGTACGATTCCCACAGCTCCATACCGGTCGCCTCGCTGTTGATCAGCTGGGCTTCGTCTTCGCCAACGATCTCGACATAGGCAAAATACTGGCAAACCTGCATGAGGTCTTCACCAAGGAGGGTGGCGCAGCGCTGCGAATCGCCGCTGAAGTTTTCCCCGTCCGAGGCCTGTGCCGCGTAGATGTTCCATTCAGACGGAGGATATCTGTCCCGGATGATGTCCTTCATGACGACGAGAGCCGTGCTCACGACGGTGCCGCCGGTCTGGGGCGAATAGAAGAAGGTGTCCTCATCGACCTCCGAAGCGTCATGCGTGTGCCGAATGAAGACGATGTCGGTTTTTTCGTAGCGGCGGTCGAGAAAGAGATGCAGCAGCATGAAAAACCGCTTGGCAAGGTCCTTTTCGCGCTCCCCCATGGAAGCCGACACGTCCATGAGGCAGAACATGACGGCATTGGCGTTGGGTTCCGGTTGCTGGACGAAATGATTGTAGCGCACGTCCAGCGGGTCGATATAGGCGACAACCTTGCG
>JBCDEN010000656.1:0-2800 GCA_039179715.1 Pseudomonadota bacterium | reverse complement strand
TCGTTTGTTTGCTGATAGCTAACTACTTTAATAGCAAGGCTTACAATCGGCTGTGCCACAGCGACAATCGTCACTGGTCAACGACACGCCCGATCTAGGAGTTGCTAAACGAAAGCAACAGGGGTGGTTGATGTCCAACCTGGTCACAATCGAATTTCTGATAACCGCGCTGATCGTCGTTCTGGTTCCCGGCACCGGCGTGGTCTACACGGTCGCGGTCGGTCTCGGCAAAGGGCGGCGCTCTGCCCTTGCCGCAACGATCGGGTGTACGCTCGGGATCGTTCCGGCGATCCTGGCGTCGGTCGTCGGCATCGCGGCGCTCATGCACACCAGCGCGATCGTGTTTCAGGCGGTGAAATATGCCGGCGTTGCCTATCTGCTCTACCTGGCGTGGCAGACCCTGAAAGACAGCGGTCCGGTGGAACTGAAAGCCGACAAGGGCGCGCGCAAGAGCTTCGTCGCAACAGCGCGCACCGGCTTCCTGATCAATATTCTCAATCCGAAACTGACGGTCTTCTTCCTGGCGTTCCTGCCGCAATTCGTCAGTGCGTCTTCCGCGCATCCGACGCTTGAGATGCTGGGGCTCGGCGGCGTCTTCATGGCAATGACGTTTGCCGTCTTTCTCGTCTACGGGCTCTTTGCCTCCATGGTCGGCGAAAAGGTGCTCAGGAGCGAGCGGGTCATGGTCTGGATGAGACGGTCGATTGCTGCGGCCTTCGCCGGCTTCGGTCTGCGGCTGGCTGTTTCCGAGCAGTAAACACAAATCTGGTGGATGAGGTCCGCTGAAACGGGTTCTGGAGTTTGAATGTCTGACACTGTTGTCATCGTAACGGGCGGAAGCCGGGGTATCGGCGCAAGCGTCAGCCGCAAACTGGGGCGTCTCGGACATACGATCGTCGTCAATTACACGGCCAACAAATCCGCTGCCGACAAGGTGGTCTCCGAAATCGAAGCCGAAGGCGGCAAGGCTGTTGCCGTTCAGGGCGACGTCGGCAGTGAAAGCGATATTCTCCGGCTGTTTGAGGAGGCGGACAAGCTTGGCCGTCTCGCCGGGCTGGTCAACAATGCCGGCGTTGTCGACATGTCCCAGCGCGTCGATGAGATGAGCGTCGAGCGTCTCAACCGCATCTTCAATATCAACGTTGTCGGGTCGTTCCTGTGCGCGCGCGAGGCCGTCAAGCGCATGTCAACAAGGCATGGCGGCAAGGGCGGTGGCATTGTCAATCTGGCCTCCGCCGGGTCGAAGCTCGGATCGCCGGCGCAATATGTCGACTATGCCGCTTCAAAGGGCGCGATCGACACGATGACGGTCGGGCTTGCACTCGAAGTTGCCGATGAGAACATCCGCGTCAATGCCGTGCGTCCGGGCATCATCGATACGGAACTGCATGCCTCCGGCGGGCTTCCTGATCGGGTGGCGCAGCTTGAATCCAAACTGCCGATGAAACGTGCCGGTACCGCGGATGAAGTCGCGGACGCAATCGTCTGGCTTATGTCCGACCAGTCCAGCTACACGACAGGCGCTATCCTGGACGTGTCCGGGGGCCGGGCAATCTTACCTTAATCCGTCAATGGACTTGAAACTGAAAAGGCAAAGGCGACCAAAATGTCCCACTATGATCTTGTCGTCATCGGAACCGGCCCGGGGGGGTACGTGTGCGCGATCAAGGCGGCGCAACTCGGTTTGAAAACCGCGGTTGTCGAAAAGCGCGCGACGCTCGGCGGGACCTGCCTGAACATCGGCTGTATTCCGTCCAAGGCGCTCCTTTATGCGTCCGAGATGTTCGAGGAAGCAGAACACGGTTTTGAGAAGCTCGGTATCAAGGTCTCCAAGCCGAAGGTCGACCTGCCGGAGATGATGAAGCACAAGACCGATGTAGTCGATGCCAACGTCAACGGCGTCGCCTTCCTGATGAAGAAGAACAAGATCGACGTGCACTCCGGCACCGGCAAGGTTCTGGGAACGGGCAAGGTCGAAGTGACCGCCGATGACGGCAGCGTTTCCGTTGTCGAGGCGAAGAGCATCGTCATAGCGACCGGGTCCGACGTCATGCCGCTGCCCGGTGTTGAGATTGACGAAAAGCAGGTCGTTTCCTCCACCGGTGCGCTTGAGCTCGACAAGATCCCGGGCAAGATGATTGTCGTCGGCGGCGGTGTCATTGGTCTTGAGCTCGGGTCTGTCTGGAACCGCCTCGGCTCCGAGGTGACGGTTGTCGAATTCATGGACAAGATCCTGGGCCCGATGGACGGCGACGTTTCCAAGAATTTCCAGCGCATGCTGAAAAAGCAGGGCATGACCTTCAAGCTGTCCTCGAAAGTCACCGGCGTTGCCAAGAAGGGCAAGGGTCTTGCCGTTACGATCGAACCCGCCAAGGGCGGAGATGCCCAGGAGATCGAGGCGGATATCGTTCTTGTTGCGATCGGCCGGCGGCCATACACCGAAGGCCTCGGCCTGGAAGCTGCTGGCGTTGCGCTGGACGAACGCGGCCGTGTCCGGATCGATGCGCACTACAAGACCAATGTCGACGGCATTTATGCCATCGGCGATGTCGTCGCCGGCCCAATGCTGGCGCACAAGGCCGAGGATGAAGGCGTTGCGATTTCCGAAATCCTGGCAGGCCAGGCCGGGCATGTGAACTACGATGTCATTCCGGGCGTCGTCTACACGCAGCCCGAGGTTGCCTCTGTCGGCAAGACCGAAGAGGAGCTGAAGGCCGACGGCATCGAGTACAAGGCCGGCAAGTTCAACTTCTCCGCCAATGGCCGTGCGCGCGCAATGGATCAGACGGACGGTTTCGTG
>JBCDEN010000054.1:0-11496 GCA_039179715.1 Pseudomonadota bacterium | reverse complement strand
GGCGGAAACAATTCCTCGATTTTCTGCCCAACCATCATGTTTATGATCTCGTCGTAGGAGTGTTCACCCTGATCGAAAGTGGCGACACGGCTGCCATTGCGGAAAACGGAAATCCTGTCAGCCAGCGCTTCGATTTCATGAAACCTGTGCGATATGAACAAGACGCCCGTTCCCTGATCCCGTTCCGCGCGGATCAGGTCAAAGACCTTGGCGACGACAGACGCATTGAGCGCGGATGTCGCTTCGTCCAGGATCAGGAGTCTGGGGGCACGCATGAGCGCCTTGGCGATCTCCACTTGCTGGCGCGACGGCAGAGAAAGATCGGAAACCCGCGAGGACATCCTGATATGCCCCCCGTCAATGCGGTTCAACACGTCCTGCGCCTTGGTCAATGCTTCCGCTGAGAGCCATCCAAGGCCACTCCCGGGCGCGCCAAGAAGCAGGTTCTCGCGCACGGTCAGATCTGGAACCAGAGACAATTCCTGAAACATGCAGACTAGGCCAAGATTCTGAGCGGCGCGCGGTGTTGAAAGCTTGACGTCCGCGCCGTCCAGAGCGATCTGACCTTCGGTCGGCTGCAGAACGCCGGCAATCAGCTTCATGAGCGTCGACTTGCCGGCGCCATTTTCGCCTAGAACCGCGTGGATCTCGTGGGATCTGCAGGCAAAGTCGACCTTTTCCAGTGCCTTGGTTGCGCCAAAGTGCATTGAAATGTCCCGCATTTGCAGCAGGGGCGCATCATGTTGGTTCATCGGGCGTTTCCACGTTTTCCCGGCGGCATTTGGAAAACGCCGCCGGAGTGTTGGGCTTATGTATTGTCTGGATTTTGGCCCGTGATTTCTTCAGGCGTAAAGGGCGCGAAGCACTCGGCGAAACCCGTGCCCGTGTTGAACGACTTCGGAAGATCGGGGAAGTAGTTCACACCGGCCTCGAGGTTTTCAGCCCTGACCTGCGGAATTGGCAGGAAAATGGTCTGCGGCAATGCATTGCCTTCAAGCAGCGAGACGGCTGCTTCAAGCGCAATCGCAGACATGGCTGGTGCCTGGCTGGCAGAGATACCCGGTATGTTGAGCTCGTCCATCAGAATGCGAACACCGTTTTCGCCATCGACACCCATTGGAACGATGGGATGTCCAGCGGATTGCATGGCATTGATCGTGCCAGCCGAACCGTGCTGCGAGACAACCGCGTCAAACTCGCCATGTGTTGCGAGGGCATCGGCCACAACTTTCTGGCTTGTGCCGGTGTCCCAGTTGCCGACGACTTCCACAATCTCAAGTCCGTCAACCTGCTCCAGCACGCTCATCATGCCGAGGCGGCGGTCGCGGTCGGTCGCGTTGCCGGGCAATCCGTTGACCATCAGGATTTTTTCCGCCTTTCCGTCCAATATATCCATAACCGTCTGCGCCTTCAGCGCGCCAAGCTCCTTCTGGCTTTCGTTGACCTGAACGACCTTGTCGGTGTCGAGGACGTTGTCGAAGGGAACAAGGATTGTACCGGCACGCTCGGCACGACGGATAACCGGTTCGAACGCCGTCGGATTGACCGCGATGAAGGTAATGGCATCGTAACCGGCGGCAATGAAGTTATCGATTGCCGCGATCTGGGCCGCGCTGTCGTTTCCAACCGACACGATGGAAAATGTGTCGATCTTGCCGGCATTCTCGGGGCGGCCGGCCCAGGCTTTCGCGGACTGAATTGCCTGGATGCGCCAGTCATTGCCGGCAAAACCGTTCACAAAGGCAAGTTTGTAGGGCCCATCCTTCGCATCATAGGAAATCGTGGACGTCTCGGGCGCCGGAACAAAACACTCCGGCCGATACGTGTCGCCAAATGCCGCGCCGGCGCTTGCCAGCAACATAGTCGCGCTCAAAAGCAGGTTCTTCATCATATCCTCCCTGGATGCCCAAAAGGCCGATTTGCTCGTCTGCAAAGAACGTGTGTTTACGTAAACATACGTTGATATATCTTTCATGTTTATGTAAACATCCGTCAAGAAAAAAATGAAACGCGTTAAATTCCAAGCTTTTCGATGTCGATCAGACGCAACAGCAATGCCAGCAAGAACCAGCCGACAATGCACGATGTAGCCCGCGTTGCAGGTGTCAGCCAGATGACTGTGTCACGGGTCATGCGAGGTGCCGGCTACATATCGCGGGCGGTGCGCGAACAGGTGAACAATGCAGCACGCGAGATCGGCTACGTGCACAATCGGCTTGCCGGCGGGATCTCCTCCTACGACAATCCGCTTGTCGGTGTCGTGCTGCCGACATTGCAGAACCGGGTGTTCACGGAAGTTCTCTCAGGAATCAGCGACACGCTTAACACAGCTGGCCTGCGCCCGGTCTTCGGTGTTTCGGAATACTCCCAGTCAGCCGAAGAGGAACTCGTGTTCGACCTCTTGTCCTGGCGTCCGCGCGGCTTGATTTTGCCTGGTCTGGAACACAGCGATTCCGTCCGGCGCATTGTCGAGCAGACGGGTGTTCGGGTTGCGGAAATCATGGACATTGATGGTGAGCCCATGACCGCAAGCTTCGGCGTCTCGCACGTGGATGCCGGGCGCGAAATGGCGACCCACCTGCTTGAACGCGGTTACCGGTCCTTCGGGTATATTGCCAGCCAGGGTGGGCACGACCTTCGGGCGACAAAGCGGTTTGAGGCATTCGCCTCCCGGATACGCGATGGCGGCGGACAACTGATTGCGCAACGCATGTCAAACGACCCTTCGTCCATGGTCGCTGGCAGGAAATTGACCATGGAAGTGCTTGCGCATTCTGATCCGCCCGATGCCATATACTACGCCAACGACGATCTGGCCGCCGGTGGACTGATGCATTGCCTGGCAAACGGTGTCGATATCCCGGGCCAGGTTGCAATCGCTGGCTTCAACGGTCTGGGCTTCCTGTCGGCTCTGCCAATGAAAATCACCACGACTCACACGCCTCGCTACGAGATTGGGGTGTCGGCGGCCGAATGGATCTCGACGCCACTTGGCACTCAGGCTGAAAAGCTCATCGAGAAGCTGGACACTGAAATTCTCTTTGGTGAGACGACATAGTCAAATCACCAGGAGTTTTTCCACCGGATAGCGCTACAGAAATGAGTTGCTGACCTGCACTCCTCTTTTTTGGAGAGCGTTTAGATCACTTCTTTTTTGATATCGCGCTCCTGTTTCATAAGTGCATTTTCCAGACTGCAACAAGCACGCACACCGTCAAAAGCGACGGCACTGTTGATCTGTTCGAAAAAGTGAAGAGCGCGGCTTGTGGACCGCGCTCTTCCGGGACGCCTTAGGTGAGGATGTCAGACGCCGTGCGTTTATGCTTTTGCTTCTTGCGCGTGTCCGTCCGAGGCTCCTTTCCGCATTCCGGCGATACGGTCTTCCAAAGCGCGGACAACGACGTAGAAAACTGGCGTGAACAGCAGACCGAAGAGCGTCACACCGAGCATTCCGGAAAAGACCGACGTGCCGAGGGCCTGGCGCATTTCCGCGCCTGCTCCGGTCGCCATCATCAGCGGTACGACGCCGAGGATGAAGGCGAGCGAGGTCATCACGATCGGGCGCAACCGTGTCCGGGCGGCCCTGACAGCTGCATCCCAGCGGTTCAGCCCTTCCGTCTCCGCCTGGCGGGCGAATTCGACGATCAGGATCGCGTTTTTCGAGGCGAGCGCGACGAGTACCACAAACCCGATCTGAACCAGAATGTTGTTGTCGAGGCCGGCAAGCCAGATGCCGGTGATGGCGGACAGAAGCACCATCGGCACGATCAGGATAACGGCCAACGGCAAGGCCAGGCTCTCGTACTGGGCCGCAAGCACCAGGAAGACGAACAGGACCGCAAAGCCGAACACCAGAAGTGCCGTGTCATCCGTGTTCTTTTCCTGGTAACTCAGTTCCGTCCACTCGTAGGAGACACCAGCGGGAAGCACCCGTTCGGCAATGGATTCCATCTTCTCCAGAGCCTCTGCCGATGACATGCCGGGCATTGTCTGACCCTGGACTGCCGCGGCCGGATAAAGATTGTAGCGCGGCTGGCGCAATGGGCCGGTGGTGTTTTCGAAGGTCGCAACGGCTCCAAGCGGGACCATGGCACCATCCTCGGATCGTGTCCGCAACCGGGCCACGTCCTCGGCAGTCTCCCTGAACGCAGCGTCGGCCTGTGCAATCACGCGGTAAGTGCGGCCGAACAGGTTGAAGTCGTTGACGTAAGCTGAACCGAGATAGACTTCCAAAGCTTCGTTGACCGACGCAACGGGCACGTTCAGCATCTCGGCCCGCTCACGGTCGATCTCTGCCCAGACGCGCGGCGTACCGGTCGAATAGAGCGAGAAGACCGCAACAAGGCCCGGATCCGCATTGGCTTCGGCCGACAGAGCTCTCGCGGCCTGTTCCAGCGCAGAGGGGCCAACATTGCCCGTGTCCTGCAGCATCATCTTGAAGCCGCCACCCGTCCCAATGCCGCGCACGGGCGGCGGGGCGATGACGAAGATCGCCGCGTCGTTGAGAGCAGCCATCCGCTGGCGTGCTTCAGACAGGACCTCTTCGGCGACGATGCCTTTCGTTTCGCGTTCGGCGAACGGCGTGGTGGTGAAGAAGATCACGCCTGTGTTCGACTCGGTTGTGAACGTAGCCCCGTTGAAGCCCGCAAACACGGCTGCATGTTCGACGCCCTCAATGTCCAGGAGTTCGTCGACCGCGTTGCGAACGACGGCATCCGTGCGCTCAAGCGAAGCGCCGGGAGGCAGCTGCACGACGGTGATGTAGTAGCCCTGATCCTGCTCTGGAATGAAGCCGGACGGCACCTTGGAGAACTGATGGTCCGTCAGGAGCAGCAGTCCGCCAAAGAGGCTCAGCATGATCAGCGGTGCCCGGACCAGCCGCCTGGTGGTCGCCGCATAACCGGAAGACAGACGGTTGAACCCGCTGTCGAATTTTGACAGCGCCCAGACCACCGGCCGCATCAGAAGACCGGGTTTCTGTTCACCATGCGGCCGCAGCAGCAGGCTTGCCAATGCCGGAGACAGGGTCAGCGAAACGAACAGCGAGATTGCCGTTGCAACCGTGATGGTCACCGCGAACTGGCGATAGAATTCACCGGAAATACCGGCAACAGCCGCCGTCGGGATGAAAACCGCCGCGAGGACCAGCGACGTAGCGATCAATGCGCCCGACACCTCGGTCATGGTCTTGCGCGCCGCCTCACGGGGTTTCAGGCCATCGCGGATGTGTTTCTCGATGCCTTCCACCACGATGATCGCATCATCGACGACGATACCGACCGCTAGCACAAGTCCGAACAGGGACAGGTTGTTGATCGAGTAGCCTAGCGCGGACATGACCGCGAATGTTCCGACCAGAGAAACCGGGATCGCGAGGATCGGCGTCACGGCGGCACGCCATGTGCCGAGGAACAGCAGGACCACGGCAACAACAAGCAGCACCGCTTCGATCATTGTGGCAACAACTGCGTCAATCGAAGCCTGAATGAACTCGGTCGGATTGTAGATAACGTCGTAGGCAAGGCCTTCGGGAAAGTCCTGGCTCAGCTGTTCGACCGTGCTCAGAACCTCCTCGGCCGTCGCGAGCGCATTGGTTCCGGGGCGCTGGTTCACGACCATTGCGACGGCAGGATTGCGGTCAAGATAAGCGCGTGTCGTATAGTCCGCCGCGCCGAGTTCAACGCGGCCGACATCGCTCAGCCGAACGATCCGTCCGTCATCGCCCCGCTTGACGATGATACGTTCAAATTCCTCAGGCGACGCCAGGCGGCCGGCAGTCTGAACGGACAGCTCGAAAGCCGAGGCCGCCGGGGCCGGTTGCTGGTTAAGGAGACCGGAAGCAACCTGCGCGTTCTGGCTGCGCAAGGCCGAGAGGACTTCACCGGGTGTCAGCTCCAGTGCCGCGATCCGCTCCGGATCGAGCCAGATCCGCATGGCGTAGTCGCGCGCACCAAAGATGGTGATGTCGCCGACACCGCCAAGACGCGTAAGTTCGTCGCGTACGCGCTGAGCGGCATTGGTGATGTAAAGGTCGTCCTTGGAGCCGTCCGGCGAGAACATGTGTACCACCAGCAACAGGTCAGGCGACGCCTTCTGGGTGATGACTCCGAGCCGTTGCACCTCCTCCGGCAGGCGCGGTTCGGCAATGGCGACCCTGTTTTGCACCAGAACCTGAGCCGCATCGAGATCGGTGTCCAGCTCGAACGTGACGGTGACCGTCAGGTTGCCGTCACCGGTTGCTTGCGAAGACAGATAAAGCATGCCTTCAACGCCGTTGATCTGCTGCTCGAGCGGGGTCGCCACCGTCGCCGCGATCGTTTCGGCGGAAGCACCCGGATACTGTGCCCGAACCTGGACGGTCGGCGGTGCCACCTCCGGATATTGCGCAATCGGCAGCGTGAAGTAGCTGAGTGCGCCAACGATTGTGATGAAGGCCGAAAGCACGACGGCGAAAATCGGCCGGTCTATGAAGAATTGTGGAAGTTTCATTGTCCTGTCCTCACCTTGGTCACGGAGCGCGACTAGTCACCTGAATCTGAAGTTCGACTCATTTTGCAGCGGGCCTCGAACGAACTTCAGATTCACCGCACTAGCGCTTCGCCAGCCGAACCGTCGGCTCATCAATCAAACGGGCGGTCACTTGCGCGCCCGGTCCAACCATGTGAAGACCGGTAACCACGACCCGTTCGCCTTCCGAAAGACCTTCGACCACACGCTCATCAGCGTATCGGTCGCCGAGCGTGACGATCTTGCGCGACACCGAGCCGGTGTCGTCGACCACCCAGACGAATTTCGCGGTCTGATCGGACCCAATGGCACGTTCCGGAATAAGGACCCGGAGGGCGTCCTCGGCCGTTGCAAGACGCAGACGTCCGAACATGCCGGGGGTCAGAACCCCATCCGGGTTCTCGAACACGGCGCGGCCGCGAATGGTGCCCGTAGACCGGTCGATCCGGTTGTCGATGAAGTCGATGGAACCGCCATGGGCAAAATCGGCTTCGTCGATGAGCCGCACGTCAACCGGTGTGTTCCCGGCGGCTACCCTCAGCCCCGACGATGCGGACGCCCGCATGTATTCGAGATACTGCTGCTCCGTCGCGTCAAAGACAAAATGGATCGGATCAAGGGAAACGATGGTTGTCAGAGCACCAGATCCCGCGCCGGCGGCGATCAGATTACCGGGACTGACAAAGTCATCCGAAATCCGCCCGGTGACCGGTGCATGGATCTGCGTGAAACCAAGGTCGAGCCTGGCTCTCGAAACGGCCGCTTTGGCCGCCGCGATACTTGCCGCTGCTATTTCCGCCTCGTGGATACGCTCGTCCAGAACAGACCGGCTTGTGTGCCCGTTTTCGATGAGCTGCTTGGCGCGGTCCAGTTCCTTTTCAGCAAGGCGTGCCGCAGCCCTTGCTTCGCTCAGCCTGGCTTCGGCTTCGGCGAGCGCCGTTTCGAACGGGCGCGCATCGATTGTGAAAAGGAGATCGCCCTTTTCAACAATATCGCCCGGTTTGAAGTGAACGTCGTCGAGATAACCCGAAACGCGCGCTCTGATCGCAACTTCATCGACCGCCTCGAACCTGCCGGTGAATTCGTCCCACTCGGTGATGGATCGTGCATCTGCCGCCACTACGTCGACGACCGGAAGCGGGGCTTCTTGCACAGGCGCCGACGCTTCGACAGATGCAACGAACGGCATGTCGCTGATCCGCTCTCCGGCGTACCAGGCACCGGCGCCGTAGAATACGGCCAGTGCGGCACCTGCTAAAAATTTGCTGGACTTTGGCATTCCGGTCTCCTTTCGTTGCAGGGCACCGCCCCGCGCATGGGAAAGGAAATGGGATCGGAGATGCCTCCTGATTAGCCGGAAGCCAAGACGCTCAGTGTTTCCTGAAAGGACGTAATCCAGTCACCTGAATCTGAAGTTCGACTCATTTTGCAGCGGACTTCGAATGAACTTCAGATTCAAGAAGACGACTAGTAAGTCTATGTTTCTAGTGCGGTTTCCGAATTTGAAGCTCGCTTCGGAAACTGCCGGAGCAATGATGCGAACTTCAAATTCACCGCACTAGGTGCCTTAAGCACTTGCGGTTTTAGAGCGACTGAACGAAGCTCGGCGGATCGGCAACCAGGAAATCAACAAACGCCCTGACACGGGGGGCAACAAGCTGCCGGTTCAGGTAAATAATCGAATAAGGGAATTTATTCAGCCTCTTGTCTTCAAGAACCTCGACAAGCCGTCCGGCCTCAAAGGCCTCCAGAGCAAGAAAGCTCGGCAACTGGGCAATGCCAATCCCCTGTTCAGCCGCCTGACGCAAGGCATCGACACTGTTTCCTATCAGGACCGGATTGAGTGTGCGGCGCACGACTTCACCATTCTCGTCGAAAAGAAACGGAAACAGGAGGCCGGTGTTCTGAACCCGGTAATGGATGCCACGATGATGCTCGAGGTCTTCCAGCGTTTCGGGCCTTCCGTAGCGCTCGATGTAGGCGGGTGACACGCACGTGTAGGCGCGGTCGTCGAAGAGCTTCCGCGTCATCAGATTGGCGCTGTCGCCAAGCGCGCCGATGCGGATTGCGATATCGATGCCCTCTGTTCCAAGATCGACCTGTCGGTCTTCGAATTTCAGCTCGACATCGACCTCCTCGTAACGGCACATGAAAGCAAGCACGCGCTCGGTCAGCCACACACGCCCAAACACCGCCGGCGCTGAAATGACGAGCTTTCCGCGTGGCTGCGAAATACTGTCGGCAAATTCCTCCTTGAGTGCGTCAGCATCGCTCAGCAGGCGCGTTGCCCCGTCGAGAAAGCGCGTTCCCTCCACGGTGAGCGAGACCGATCTCGTTGTCCTGGTGAAGAGCTTGGCGCCCATTTCCGCCTCAGGCCGCTGGACTGCTTTCGAGACAGCCGATGTCGTCATGCCGAGCACCCTCGCCGCCCCGGCAAAGTTCTCCGCCTGGGCAACCTGGACGAATACCCGCAGTTCGTTGAGATTGTTCATCTAGCACCGATTGAGGTTAGGCAGGTTCATATCCCGATATTAGAGAACGCTACGGCACGCCTGCAATGGCAAGTACCGAGCACCGGACATGTTCAGATCGGGCGACCGCAATTGCCTTACGGCACAGCCTCCGCCGCTGCTCGGCTGGATTTCCCGATCCGGGGTCCGGCAGAACAAATTCGACAAGCTTAGCGAGCGTGACGTCGCCGCTGACAACACAACGGACATCCACGAATGGTCGCACACTGTGCCGGGAAATCAACGGGGTTCAGGCGCACCGATACCAGGAACCAGGGTGATCTGTTCCGCGACACATGCCAGAAACGACGACAACCGTTTTGGCTGTCGTCCTGCGGGAAGATAGGCCGCATTGATCCGGAGTTCCGCCGCCCGCCATGCGGGCAGAATGTCGATCAACCGGCCTGCGGCGAGATCCGCCTGCACGAACCAGCGCGGCAGAATGGCAGCCCCTGCTCCTTTCAGAACGGCTCTGTGAACAGCAAAGATATTGTTGGTCGCGACACTGATGCGCGGTTCGAAGGCCAGGTTCCGGCCTTGTGCGCCCCGCAGGCTTATGCGGCCGCCCTCGAACGGTGATAAGGCCACGAACGGCAGCGCGGAAACCGAGCTCTGCGTCACCGGACCGGACTCGTCAACGAGACCGGGGCTTGCCACGACCAGTCTCTCGACGCGTCCGATTTCCCTGACGACAAGGGTTTCGTCGGGCACGCCGCCGATCCGTATCCAGCAGTCGCACCCCACTTCGGCGAAACGGATCGGCTCGTCGATCAGGTCCCAGGTCAGTGCGACCTCCGGGTGCGCTATTTGAAAGTCGGCAGCGATGTCGGCGAGAAAAAGCTGACCGAGAGCAACTGGCGCAACCACTTTCAGCGGACCGCGGAGGGCATTGTCGGCGCCAGAGTGCTTTTCCCGGATCGCATCCCAACTGGACAGGAGGCTCCGGGCATCACGCAAAAGGTCCAGCCCAGCCTGTGTCAAAGCGAGTGAATGGGTCGTCCGCCGCATGAGCTGCAGCCCGAACCGGCTTTCCAGCACCTGCAAGTGCCGGCTTGCCGATGCCTGTGATAGTCCGAGGTCCCGCGCCGCACTGCTGATCGACCCCCGTTCGGCGATGCGAACGAAGGTCTCCAGCAGTGACAAGCGGTCGAGAGTCTTGCTCATACGCATAACGTATAACAGATACTCTTGTTAATTGGCTACACGAGTAAGCTGCAAACAATCATCTTGTCCTCATCAACACGGCATCAGGAGATGAGCAATGATCAATCGAACCTTCACCATCGGTGGCGAGCTTACCGTTAACCGCCTTGGATACGGCGCGATGCGCCTGACCGGACAACCGGGCAATTTCGGACCCTATCCCGACTGGCAGCAGGGACTTGAACTGCTGCGCCGCGCCAATGATCTGGGCGTCGGCTTCTTCGACAGCGCCTGGGCCTACGGTCCGGAAACAGCTGACCGGATCGTCGGAGAGGCCCTGGAAGGCCGGCCCGCGATCATCGCGACCAAGGGCGGTGTCGACAAGCCTGCGCCCGGCAACATTGTCACGGACGGGTCGCGGGACACGCTTCTGCGCCAGATCGACAAGGCACTCGTCAATCTGCGCCGCGACCGCATCGACCTGTTCCAGCTGCACAGGGTCGATCCCGAAACGCCGGTGGACGTTTCTGTCGCAGCTCTTGCCGAAGCCAAGGCGGACGGGCGCATAGGTCACATCGGCCTGTCCAACGTGACCAGGAGCGATCTTGAACGCGCGCTCACCGTCGCCCCGGTCGCGAGCGTGCAGAACCGGTTCAACATGGCCGAAACCGGTGAACAGGATCTCGTTGCATTCACGGCCGAGCGCGGTATTGCGTTCATTCCCTATGGCCCACTTGGCGCAAATCCCATGAAGTCGGGCGCAAGGCTTGAGCCGAAACAGGCGATCGCATGGCTGCTCGCACACGCGCCGAACATCATCGTCATTCCCGGAACGACCTCCATCGCGCACCTTGAAGACAACTGGCGGGCCTGGGACATCGCGGACCAAGCCAGTCAGGAGAGATAGAGATGACCAAACCCAGCAGACACAAAATGGCCCTCGTAACATGGCTGGTCGTCTATCCCATGATCACGGTGCTGCTCGCCGTGCTTGAACCGGTCCTGAGCGATGTGGCCATGCCTCTGCGAACTCTGGTTCTGTCGGTGATCATGGTTCCTGCGATGGTCTACGGCGCCATGCCCTTCGCCGCTGCCCGCCTGAGCGGGTGGCTGAGCAAGCCGTCCGGCCCGGACCTCAGCCTGGAGAAAAGACCGGGGCTTTGAGGAAACGACCCCTTCCAACAAAAAACCCGGCGCGAGGCCGGGTTGTTTTTTGGTTGCGGGAGCAGGATTTGGTGTTTTTTGCCCTTCTGCGTCGGGCTTTGCCCTCCTTGATGGGGCCCGGGGAGGTTCTCGCCTGTATCCGTTACCAACAAAAAACCCGGCACGGGGCCGG
>JBCDEN010000681.1:0-2634 GCA_039179715.1 Pseudomonadota bacterium | reverse complement strand
GGGCCGAACCATCCGAAGAACAGTTTCGTCAGAGGCGCGGCATCGGTTCCCGAAAGCGACAGCCAGACCGCAAGCGGCCGGACGACAAACAGGCTGATCAGGATGATCGCCAGCATGCCTGCGTCCAGATGCGCTATGGCTCCCGGCAGCAAGGCAAGTCCGATCAGGAAGAAGGCGCCCCAGGCAAGCATCTGTCCTTCGTTTTCGGTGAACTCGTAGATGAACGCGCACTGGCCCTTGATGATGTTGCCGAAACACAGGCCCGCGACAAAGGCGGAGATAAAGCCATTGCCGTCGATCATGCCGGCGGCAAGATAGGCGGCTCCCGCCATTGCAATGGCACCGATGCCCTCGATCGTTACCGAGGTCATCTTCCGGTGTTTGGCGGCGAGAAAGAGATAACCGCCGGCCAGTCCCATGATGCCGCCGACAAGCGGCCCGAAGACAAGTTGCTTGGCACCGAAGAGCAGCCAGTTTGTGGCGTCCTGGTGCATCATTTCAGCGGTCAGGCTTGCGAAGAGCAGAATGACCGGCAGGGCGAGGCCGTCATTCAATCCGCTTTCAAGTGTCAGGGCGCGGCGGACACGTTCCGGCACGGCCTTGTTTGTGACGACCGCCTGGCCAAGGGCTGCATCCGTCGGGGCGAGCAGGGCTGCCACCAGCGCCGCGACAATCAGCGGGTAGGCTGTCAGAAAGGGCGCGGCGGCGGCCGTTCCGATCGCGACGGCGAGCGGCAGACCGATCAGCAGCATCCGCAGCGGCCACTGATGACGCTCGCGAAGCGCGCGCAGATTGATCTGGGCCGCATCCAGGAACAACAGAATGATCAGCGCAAGTTCGGCGACGATGTGGAGAAGGTGTTCCGCTTCCGCAAAAGGCATCAGCCCGGTCTGGGCCATGAGGTAACCGAACCCGATGAAAAGAATCGGAGCGGTCAGGATTCCTTTCGACAGTGTTTTCGCCAGCAACGTGTAGCAGACCGTAAACATCGCCAGCATCAAAAGACCTGTGGCCATTACGTTCTCTCTCCAGAAGCCCACGGCAACAAAATGCAAACGGTGACACGCGCTTTCAAATCATAAGCAGATGACACTGCCGTGTGGCAATCGTGAATTTACCCAAGGAGAGAATTGTGATCGGGCCGGTTCGGACCGGCGCTACAGCGCGCCGATGCACGTCAGTCCGCGCGGGCAAGACGCAGCAGAATGCGCTCGGCGTCTTCCGGTTTGGCGGCAATTTCGAGAATGAGTTTCTTGCGAACGGCGTCGGCAAAGGTTGCCGCGCTGTCGGCAGTCACGACGAAGGCGGCCGGGCCACCAATGATCTCGTCGTAAAATCTCTGCTCGAGATCATAGGAGACCGGACGTCCCGAACAATGCCGGCACAGGACCGCCAGGCCGTTGATGACGATGCCTGATGAGACAACAATGTCCCTGGCCTCCCGGATCGGCGGGCCGTTCCAGTTGTTGGCGCTGTCCGCGGAAAGATCGATCACGCGGCGCAGACCCGTGTAGTCATTTGTATCGATCAGTTCCTTGCCTTTCAGAAGGGCCGCTCCGATGGCGTTGCGTCCGTAGGCCTGGCGCGGCGGTGCCATGAGCCTTGCGGCGAAATCTTCCGCCGAGGCCTTGCCGTCGATCACGGTCCAGTCGACCACGACATCCTGCGAGAACATGTCGGCCCACTCGACATAGGTGACAACGATCTTGCCGTAGGCGTTGCTCTGAATGGCGTTCAGGACTGACGGATCCGTGATTGCTTCCGCATATCCGGCGCGCTGGAACCGGATTTCGGCTTCGTCGATCGAACCGGTGGCATCTGCAAGGAGAACGAGCTCAAGATCGAGTTCTTCGGCAACCGAAGATGTCACCAGCAACACGGCCCAGGTGAAAAAGGCAAAAAGAGCAATCCGCATCAATTCCGCTCCCCGATAACAGGTCCCCGACTGAAAGTTAGGGCAGCGATACGAAAAGAAAAAGGATCTTCCTTCCATGCCGATGCTTGTCCTGCGGGTGGCTGCGGACTACCCGCGCGCCGCCGCGAAAAAAATACCCGCCCCGAAAGGGGCGGGCAGGATCTACCTTCGGGAGGAGAAGGAACCGGTCAGGCGACCGCGCGGGCAAGCGCGCATTGTGCCCAAAGGTCGTTGATGGAATCGGCGAGATGCTCGATATCGGCTGCCGTATGCAGCGGTGTCGGCGTGAAGCGCAGGCGTTCGGTGCCGACCGGAACGGTCGGATAGTTGATCGGCTGCACGTAGATGCCATAGGTCTCCAGCAGGATGTCTGAGATCCATTTGCATTTCTTGGCGTCGCCCACCATCACCGGAACGATGTGGCTCGGATTTTCCATGTGCGGAATGCCGTGCTTGTCGAGCGCCGCGCGCAGCTGTGCAACCCGGTCCTTATGCGCCTTGCGCTCAAACGGACTTGCTTTCAGGTGCTTGATGGACGCGGTTGCGCCCGCAGCCAGTGCCGGCGGAAGCGCGGTTGTGAAAATGAACCCGGAGGCAAAGGAGCGGATGAAATCGACTACCGTCCGGCTGCCGGTGATGTACCCGCCCATGACACCGAAGGCTTTGCCGAGGGTGCCTTCGATGATGGTCAGCCGGTCCATCAGGCCCTCGCGCTCGGC
>JBCDEN010000425.1:0-4334 GCA_039179715.1 Pseudomonadota bacterium | reverse complement strand
GGTGACAGTTTTGTGGTCGTGGACGCGGCAGCCCTCGACCTTGCCATGAACGAAAGCGAAGCGGCCGACATAGCAAGGCTCGGTGTGCGCATTACCAATGCAGCGAACGCGCAGCTCGGTTTCTCGCATCCGGAAAATCCGGACTGGAATCATATCTCCTTTTGCGCGTTCTGCGGTCCGCTGAGTGCGACCGAAAAAGGCTTCACCGGACGCTCCGCGATCGCGATCCAGCCCGGCAAGGTGGACCGCTCGCCCTGCGGAACCGCCGTCTCCGCGCGCATGGCCCTGATGGCGGCAAGGGGCCAGATGCACGCTGGACAGGAATTTGAAGCGCGCTCAATCGTCGGCTCGACATTTACCGGCAAGATCGTCGATACGGCGACGATCGGAGACAGGACAGGCATCGTGCCGCAGATCAGCGGACGCGGCTGGATCACCGGTACGCACCAGCACATGCTCGACCCGGACGACCCCTGGCCGGAGGGATACAAGTTGAGTGACACCTGGGGCGCGTAGAACCGCTCCGGAAGCCGGCCGGGGACGTTTCCATTTTCCCTGTGCGTGGTAAGCTTGAACCTGGATCTGACGCGTCAAGAAGAAGCAAATATGGGGCAGGCCATTGCCCATCGGACGCGGAAGACATAGGGTCACGGCCCGAAGTAAAGCATCGCATTCAGCGGGAGGCTGTCTGTCGCTTTCGCAAATTCCTGAAAGGATTCTTTCCATGTCGCTTCGCATCAATGACACCGTGCCGGATTTTACCGCCGAGACCGATCAGGGCCCGATCAGCTTCCACGAGTGGATTGGTGACAGCTGGGCCATTCTGTTCAGCCACCCCAAAGACTTCACACCGGTCTGCACCACAGAATTTGGCGTCGTCGGACAATTGAAGGAAGAGTGGGAAAAGCGCGGGACCAAGGTTATCGGCGTCTCGGTCGACAATGCGGAAGATCACAAGAAATGGAAAGTCGACATCGAGAAGGTTTCGGGTGCAACACCCGGTTTCCCGATCATCGCTGATGAAGGTCTGAAGGTGTCCAAGCTGTTCGACATGCTGCCGGCAGAGGCCTACATGCCCGATGGCCGGACCCCGGCACACAGTGCAACCGTCCGTTCGGTGTTCATCATTGGGCCGGATAAGCAGCTGAAACTGTCGATGACCTACCCGATGACGGTCGGCCGGAATTTTGCCGAGGTGGTCCGCGCTCTAGATGCCCTGCAGATGTCCTCCAAGGGCGTGGCGACGCCGGCCAACTGGAATGTTGGTGAAGACGTCATTATTCCGCCGAGCGTGAACGACGACGACGCCCGGGCCAAGTTCGGGGACTTCGACGCGGTTCTGCCCTACCTGCGCAAGATCAAGGCTCCCGCCTGATCAAGGTGTGACACGAGAGGTGATGGGTTGGTGTCAGTGAGCTTGTAAAGGGTGTTTGCCGTAGTTCTGTCGGCATGACCTCGAGCCGGAAACCTGCCCATCACATTTCTTGGCCAGAGTAGATCTGGCAATCCATTATCGAGTATCGGCGCCAGTAAGTTCCGGCAGCTGGAACGGCATCAAAGCCATCGTAAGGCTTACGGCCGGCCAGTTATCCCGGCATAGCGTTTGTGGCGCTATGTCACTTCACGAGACTTGTCATTCCGGCTGAAGCGCAGCGGAAGGCCGGAATCCAGTAAACACTTGTTCTGCCGTCTTTTTTCAACCCGTACACACGGCGCACTGGATCCCGGTCTTGCCGCTTTCGCGTCAAACCGGGACGACAAATCCGGCAAACTGCGTGTCTCAACCCAGCGGCGAGCAGATCTGCAGCAGGGCGGCCAGGTGATCCGGCGCGGCAAGACCGATGCAGCATGCGTGGACGGTGAGCAAGAACGCGGTCAGGACCGTTCCGGTTCCCAGCGCGAGCATGAGCGACGGGTCCTGCCGGATCTCGTTCAGTGCAGACGTGCTTCTGGATTGCAGGTTTTGCATGTATTCCTTCCTCGGACACGCGGTGCCCCGGCGAGTGTGCGCCCGGGCGCCGTGAAGATCAAGTGACGGGTTCTTCCGTCTGTGCTTCAGATTTCTTTCCGCCGAACAGGCCGCCAAGCCATCCCTTTTTCTGCTCGGGAGCCTCTGCGGTGGCGGCTTCATCGGTGATTTCTTCCTGAGGTTTGCTTGGAGCGACCTGTTCGGCAAAGGCGGTGAAAAATTCGCCTGCCAGACGTTTGGCGGTTGAATCGATCAGCCGTGCGCCGAGCTGCGCGAGCTTGCCGCCGACCTTGGCATCAACGTCATAATGCAGGATCGTCGCGTCCGGACCGTCTTCCTCAAGCCGGACCTTGGCGCTTCCGCGTGCGAAGCCCGCGACACCGCCGGAGCCTTCGCCCTCGATCGTGTAGCCGTTGGGCGGGTCGAGATCGTTCAGCGTTACCTTGCCGCCGAATGTCGCCTTTACCGGACCGACCTTGAGCTTGACCTTCGCTTCCATCTCGGTGTCGGAATGCTTGGTCAGCTCTTCGCAGCCCGGGATCGACGCTTTCAATACGTCGGGATCGTTCAGGGCCTCCCAGACCTTCTGTCTCGGGGCTTCAATCCGCTGGCTGTCGTTCATTTGCATATGGGGTACTCCGATTGAGTGTCAGATATATTGAATATTGGTTTGACGTTGACCGCGGCGCCGGATCACGAGCAGCTCCGCGAGAATGGAGAGGGCGATTTCCTCTGGCGTGATTGCACCGAGATCGAGCCCGGCCGGGCCCTCGATACGCTCAAGCTCCCTGTCGCTTGACCCCTTTTTGCGCAGCTTTTCCTTAAGGGCATTGATCTTGCGGCGGCTGCCGACGAAGCCGATATGGCGGGTGGGGACGGTCAACGCGCCCTCGAGCGCCGCCAGGTCGCCGCGCCCCTGGGTGGAGACGACGATATAGGTGTCCGCATTGCCTATCGTATCCGGTCCGAGATTCTCGATCCGGCGGACAGCTCCCGGAAACGAGACATGGTCTTCAGCAGGTGCGCAGATCGTGACGTCGAATCCGATGGTCGGCGCCTGCCTGGACAGCGCCGCCGCGACCGGGCTGGCGCCGCAGATGACAAGGCTTGGCCGGGGCAGAACCGGTTCCACGAAGATATCCATGGTGCCCTGGCTCGGACACATGTTCCTGGCGAACTGGACGCCTTCCCGTTCCTCGCCGGACTTGACGCCGAGGTCTGACAAGAGGTCTTCGGGCTGGATCGAGATCAGCCGTGTTTCACCGTCTTCCAGCGAAGCCCTGGCTGCCTTGATGACGGCGCTGCGGGCACATCCGCCGCCGATCCAGCCGCCGGCGATACTGCCGTCCCTGGCGATGACGGCTTTCGCTCCGGCTTTCGCGGCCGTGACCGATATGGTTCTGACGACCGTTGCCAGGGCAAAGGGTTCGCAGGCCTCCTGCAGGCGGTTCATCAACGGCTGAAGGTCGCTCGTCAGCTCGGGAACCGCATCCAAGTACGGGGCGGGGATGGATGTGTGTTTCATGTCTTCATCTCCCATGGTGTCACAACTTCGCCAGATACGGCTCAAGCGCGGCGAGACTGTCGAGATTGTGCGCGGGCGCGAACAGGTCGACATGGGGCAGGGCGGCCTGCATGCCGCCTGCCGTCGGTTCATACCCCTGCCAGCCGATCAGCGGATTGAGCCAGACGATGCGTTTGCAGCGCCGTCTCAACTTTGCCATTTCATCGCCGAGAGCGTCCGGTGCGCCGGTGTCATAGCCGTCCGACAGGATCAGCACGCAGGTGCGTGAATGAATCACCCGTGCAGCGTGCCAGCGATTGAACTCGGCAAGGGCTTCTCCGATCTTGGTGCCGCCGCCGACGCCCTGGGCCATCAGCCCCATGCGGTCAAGCGCCCGCGCCGCATCGCGTTCCGATAGCGCGGAGGAGACATGCACCAGGCGGGTGTGGAACAGGAACGCTTCGGCTTCGCGGAAATTGTCCAGCATGCCATGCACGAAGCGGGTGAAGACGGCCGTGTAATTGTTCATCGAGCCCGAGGCATCCAGCAGGATCACCAGCCGCAATTGCCTGTGGCGCGGACCCTTGCGGATCAGCTCTATCGGCGTGCCGCCATGGGCGATCGAATGACGGATCGTCTTGCGGAGATCAAGCCGCGGTCCCTTGCACTTCTGCCTGTCGCGCCGGGTCAGGCGAACCCGCATCGCGCGGGCGAGGCGCTCCGCCAATTCATGTGCCTTTGCTGTTGCTTCCGGATCCTGCATCTTGCGGAAATCGATCTGGCCGAGATTGTCCGCAATGCTGGCACCTTCGCGCCGACCGGACGGGCTGTCGTCGGAGTCTTCGTCTTCCTCGCCCGGCT
>JBCDEN010000813.1:0-1911 GCA_039179715.1 Pseudomonadota bacterium | reverse complement strand
GCGGTCAGTCCGGAACCCTGCGTCTATCGCAAACGGGCCTTCGAGGCGCTCCGCAAAAAGGGGTTTGAACCGCGTGCAGCCTATGTCTGCGGATCGCTGGCAGGAACGCTTGCAGCCGTGCGCGCGGGTCTGGGGGTCGCCGTGCTGCCGAGCCACATGGCACCGGACGATCTTGTCACGGACAACGGGTCGAAGATGCCGTCTCTGGAAAACACCGAGATCCTGCTCGCAACCGCATCGGATGCGGGTCTTGCCGCAAGACGTCTCGCGGACGTCCTGGAAGCCGCCTTCGAAGAAGAAGCGAGCAGGGATCTGGAAAAGGCGTCTAGACTCACGTTGCCTGAAGGGTCACGACGCTGAACAGACCGTCCGGGTCCGTATCCGTGTCGAGCAGCTGCCAGCCGCCTTGGTCCGCAATTTCCGCGAAAGCTTCCTCGTCATACTTGTGCGAGTTTTCCGTATGGATTGTTTCGCCCTTGTGGAATCGGATGTCCGTGTCGCCGATCCGCACCGTCTGGTCGGCCCGGCTCTCCAGATGCATTTCAATCCGGCTTTCTGACGCGTTCCACAGCGCCTTGTGTTGAAATCGGGACAGATCGAAATTCGCATCGAGCGAGCGGTTGATCCGCTGCAGGAGATTGAGGTTGAAAGAGGCCGTGACGCCGGCCGGATCGTCATAGGCCGCTACCAGCACCGTTTCGTCCTTGGGGCGGTCGACGCCGATGATCATGTGCGCATCGGGCATTGCGTCCCGAATGCTCTTCAGCAGAACAACCGCCTCGCTCTTTTCGAAGTTGCCGATGGTTGAGCCGGGGAAGAACACGAGCACCGGAAGTTCCGGCAAAAGCGGAAGCCTTCCAAGTGGCTGGGTAAAATCGGCTGCCACGGGTATCACCGCCAGCGACGGGTAGGCGCGCCGGACCCTGTCGGCGGCCTGTTTCAGGTGATTGGCGGAGATGTCGATCGGCATGTAGACCGACAGATCCGGAAAGGCACCGAGCAGCAGGTTGGTCTTCCGGCTCGATCCGCTGCCCAGTTCCACCATCGCACCGCGGGCACCAGGCAGCCGCGCATATTTGCGCAGCTGGTTTTCCAGAATGCCCAGTTCGGTGCGTGTCGGATAGTAGACATCCAGTTCCGTGATGGCCTCGAACAGGTGCGAGCCGACATCGTCGTAGAGCCATTTGCTGCTGATGGCTTTGCGCTCGGCGCTCAAGCCCTGAAGGATCTCCGAGCGAAAGTCTGCGTCCTGTTCTGCGGGAGGAACGTGTTTGGTCATTGATCTGCCGCCAGTCTCAGTCCCAGCATCTGCCAACGCTGGTGGGGATAGAAGAAGGTTCGATAAGAAGAACGCATTTGACGCCTGGGGGTTGCACAGGACCCGCCGCGCAGAACCATCTGATTGACCATGAACTTGCCGTTGTACTCGCCAATTGCGCCTTCCGGTGGCCGGAAACCCGGATAGGGGGAGAATGCGCTGCTGGTCCACTGCCAGACGTCGCCCCACAGTCCGGCTTCGCGGCCAAGCGGCATGAAGGCGCCGCTTTCCAGAAAGTTACCCGCAATGTCGGTGTCCTGGGCTGCTGCCTCCCATTCCGCTTCCGTCGGCAGCCGGTGGCCCGCCCACCTGGCAAAGGCTTCGGCTTCAAAATAGCTGACGTGAACGACGGGCGCTGCAAGGTCGACCGGACGCGGTCCCTGGAGCGTATAGGTCCACCACTGGCCGTCCTGTTGCCACCAGTAGAGCGGTGCGTCCCAGCCGTTCTGCTCCCGGACCGCCCAGCCCTCCATCAGCCAGAGCGGCTGGTTGTCATAGCCGCCATCTTCCATGAAGGCGATCCATTCGCCATTGGTTACCGGACGGTCCGCGAGCCGGTAGGGTTCCAGCCAGATCTTGTGCCGCGGGCCTTC
>JBCDEN010000635.1:0-2941 GCA_039179715.1 Pseudomonadota bacterium | reverse complement strand
CTCCAACCCGAGCTCGGCCGAATTGGGGCTGAATGACCCTGCGTACTACTTCTCGATCTATCCGGCGACCCGGATACCAGGCCGCCGAGATAGGCGCCGATGTTGCAGCCATAGGCAAGCCGCGCCCCGTACCCCATCAGGAGACCGCCTGCAATCGCCGTCAGAAGATCCCGCCGGCCGAGTTGCCAGACCGGCGCGAACCTGCCGGCAAGGGCCGCTGCGGCCATTGCGCCCAGGATAACGCCGAAATCCATGACCGAGGTCGTGTCGCGCAGCACGGAGTTTTCCAGTGCGCCGCGCTGCCACGTCCAATAGGGCCAGGTGTCGACCGGAATGCCCACCGCGTGAAAGATCTTGCCGCCCCAAAGCGCAAAGGCCGACGTGATCCCCCAGGGCCGCCCCACCACGACGAAGGTCGCGATGCCGACAATGGCGAGCATCACGGCACCCATCATCGGCGACCAGGGTCCTGTCAGAAACGAATCCGTCTTGCGCGATGCTGCCAATTCCCCATGAGCCTTGCGTTCGATGCGAACGGTCGCGAATGCCAGCGCACCCAGCACGGCAGCCGTGATCAGGAAAGCGCCATGGGGGCCAAATTCGCGGATCAGCGATGTCGCGGGCAGTTTCGGCAGTTGTCCCCAAAGGTGAAGATGCGCGGTGGCAAAGACGGACCCAAGCACGAAGGCCGCAAGGGTAATCATCATGCGCGTCGATCCGCCTCCGGCCGTAAACAGCGTTCCCGAACCACAGCCGCCGCCAAGCTGCATGCCGACGCCGAACATGAATGCACCGATTGCGGCGGCGATACCGAACGGAAAAACAAAGCCTCCCGTCGGCCACCCGAGTTGCGCACCCCAGGCGATCAGCGGAAAGGAAACGGCACTGGTCAGAAGGATCAGTACAAATTGCGCGCGCAGGCCCGCTCCGCGCCGTTCGGTCACGATACGCCGCCAGGCGGCGGTGAAGCCGAAACTCGCGTGATAGAGGGACAGTCCGGCAAGGCCGCCGATCAGAACTGCGACAGCCTGACGCATGCCGGCTTCCGCGTAAGCACCAAGCGAAATCAATGCAAGCAGACCCGCCGCGACGGCGACAACGGTCCCCTGTGACTTCGCGATCGTGACAGCCATAGAATGCACTACCTTTTTGCTACTGCGGATCCCGACATTCCATCCCGACGGGACTGCCGAAAAATTGGGCTTTACCCTTGCATCACCCGCCATATCTTCACAATCCAAAGCTCAATGCCTGCACTACACATTGCCAACACCTTTTTGTGTTTTGCAGTTCATGAGAAGGCTGCGGATTTTTAGCGGTGAGTATTCATTCGGCTGCCTGCTGCCGTTGGCTTTGTTTGCAAAGCGCACGGTCGCTGTCAGCATTGGAAACGAGAAGGCCAGACATGCGTCTCAGCGATCAATTCGGATATGATCTTACCCTCACGGACAAAGATGCCCTGGCGTCCTGGAATGCGACCGTGCTGGCCTTCCTGTCACATGGAAAGACCACACCGGTTCACCTTGAGAGCTGTCTGAGCACCAGTCCGAATTTCGCGCTTGCCCACGCCGCGCGCGGAATGTTCTGCCTTCTGCTCGGCCGCAAGGAGTTGAACGCAACGGCGCGCGAGTGCCTTGAGATTGCCAAAACCTCCGCGCTGCACACGCCGATCACCGAACGCGAGACGGCCTTTGTCCGGGCGCTTGACGTCTGGCTTGACGGGTTCCCCTCCCGATCGGCGGACATTCTGGACGCAATGCTGGTGCGTGTGCCGGAAGATGACTTCATGATGAAGGTGATCCACGCGATCCGCTTCATTCTCGGAGATGCGGTCGGCATGCGCCAGTCGATCGACCGGGTCTATTCCGCCTATGACGAAACGCATCCCGCCTATGGCTACCTGCTCGGCTGCAGGGCATTTTCGCTCGAAGAAACGGGAGACTACCGCGTGGCCGAAGCATCGGGCCGCAGGGGTCTGGAATTTGCGCCCGACGATGCCTGGGGCTTGCATGCGGTCGCGCATGTACATGACATGACCGGCCGGTCCGAGGAAGGCGTCGGCTGGCTGGAGAACCATCCCCACGGATGGGCGCACTGCAACAATTTTGGCTATCATGTGTGGTGGCACCTCGCGCTGATGTATCTCGACCAGGGACAGGCCGACAAGGCGCTGGCGCTTTACGACGCCGACATCCGCAAGGACAAGACGGACGATTACCGCGACATTTCCAACGCGGCCTCGCTTCTGGTCAGGCTCGAGCTGGAAGGTGTCGATGTCGGGCCGCGCTGGGAAGAAATCGCGCAGCTGTCCGACAAGCGCGCCGAGGACGGGTGCAACGTCTTTGCCGATCTTCACTATCTGCTGGCCCTCCTCAATGGCGGACGGCGCATGGGTGCGGACAGGCTGCTGACCGGCCTGAAGGAGCGCTCGAAAACCGAAACCGACCTCGGCCGCATCTCTGCGGATGCCGGGTTGCCGACAGGCCTCGGCCTGGAGCAGTACCGGAAAGGCAATTATGCATCGGCCTTCTCGCTTCTTACATCCGCGCGCGACACCCTGCATACGATCGGCGGTTCGCACGCGCAGCGCGACGTGTTCGAACGCATAACAATCGACGCGGCGCTGCGCGCAGGCTTTTCGAGCGAAGCGGAAACCGTTATCAAGAGCCGCAGCAACAAGCGTGGCGCGCTCGACCGCTTTGCCGAGCAACGTCTTGAGATCTGCGGCAGGATGCAGAAGGCCGAACAGGTCATGGAAGACGAGAACCTCAGGGCGGCCAATTCCTACTGACGGCACCGGCCGCCCGAGTGACAGACATTTTCTGGATTTGACGTGAACGCACTTACACAAACGAAACGCCCTCGCGACCCGCGGCTCGATTTCTTTCGCGGGATCGGAATGTTCATCATCTTCATCGCCCATGTGCCGTGGAACTGGTGG
>JBCDEN010000494.1:0-3828 GCA_039179715.1 Pseudomonadota bacterium | reverse complement strand
CTGCGGCACGGAATAGGCGCGTTCTATCGCGGGACTTTGAATGTAAAGCGCGAGTACGAGAACGGCGGCAAACCCGGACGTCATGCCGGCCTGTGAAATCGTTTCGAGATCGACGTGGCGGTAACCGCGTCCGGTCACTTCTCTCGATGCGGTTTCTCCGACCTGCTGCAATTCGGTAAACCGTTTGACCAGCGCAAGCGAGAGGAAGAAAAACACGGAAAAGGCGAGCAGCCAGAAGGAATACTCAATGCTTGCGGCAACGCCGCCAGCCAATACGCGGATCGTATAAAGCCCCGCCAGCACGAACACATCCAGCAGCAGCATGCGCTTGACCGAGAACGAATACGCGGTCGTGATGACGAGGTAGAGAGCAAGAATACCCGCAAAGCCGATCGGCAGGGCCGTGGATATCAGGAACGCCGCCATGATCGAACCAAAGGCCAACGCGAGGCCGTTCGGGATGCTCAACTCACCGCTGGCAAAGGGACGTTTCCACTTGGTCTTGTGATTGCGGTCGGCTTCAAGGTCCAGCAGATCGTTGAGGATGTAGATCGCGGATGCAGACAGGGAGAAGGCGACAAAGGCAAGGACTGCGCTCAGGAACACGGAACCGATGAAAATCTCATGCGCCATGACCGCCGGGACAAAGATCAGGGTGTTCTTCAGCCACTGGTGCGGCCGCATTGCCTTCAGCGCTGCTCTTGCCTGGCTTCCGCTCGCGTCGATCCGGTTCGCGCCCGAGTGTTTCTGCCATCTGTCCGCCGCCCTGTCCGGTGCCACGACAACAGCTTCGGACGCGGCTTCGAAGAGGCAGACGTCATGGTGCGAATTGCCGTAATACTCAAAGCCCAGATCGCCCGCCTCGGCTTCAATGCGCGCCAGTTTGCGGCCCGAGGTCAGGTTGACCTCTTCATCGGAGGCGAGCACGGCTTCGAACAGGCCAAGATGCTCTGAAACGGTATGGGCCAGTTTTTCGTTGGACCCGGTCGCCAGAACAAGCCGCCGTCCAAGGGCCTTGTGGCCTTCAAGCTCGGATACAACTTCCGGCCGATAGGGGAGAACGGTCACGTCGATCTCGGCGGTTTCGGCCAGTCTGGCCTTGGTATAGGCGATGCCTTTCAGGAGCCAGCCAAACAAAGAGAACAGGATCAGGGGGTTGCGGCGCAGCGCCTGAAACAGGCTTTCCCAAAGAAGATCCGTGCGAAGCAACGTCCCGTCCAGGTCAACGTAGATCGCCCTGTTTGAAGTTTCTAAGCGCTGATCCATCACGCAGATGCCCCGAGACCGTGCTCTCCTTGCGGCCCTCTACGGAGCCTTCGGAGCAAGACCTCTTTCCCTGATTGTCTTTGTCGATTGCACACATGACGTGTTGCTTAAGACTTGAGCTACCGGAAATTTCTTAGCAGGCGCTTTAGAGAAATATAGAAGCCCAACATTTATTGGGCATTTTGCGTAATTTACGCATGTTTTTGGCAAAACGATGCGCTTATACTTACTTATCTATTAATTTTAAGTCTTTGTTTTGACCTATTTTGGCAATTTCCAAAAAACCGCAGTGTCAATCAGGAAAAGCGGTGAAGTCGATGTGTCCGATCATGCAGCGGAAACTGCCGGACCTCGCCTGATGCAGATGCCGCATGCGCCAGGCCTCGACCTCTTCACGCGTTGCACCGTGTTTCACGCCAACGCGGCTCCAGCCCGACAGGAATTCTTCCAGAAAACCGGCATCGGATGGTCCAACCTCCCAGTCTGACTGGCCCTGCACCACTTTGTAACCGGCCGACCTGAAGAGGTCGATGGCACACGCTGCTGCGCCCGGCCCCAGGGCATTGCCGAAGCCCTTGTCCGAAAGCTGGTCGCTGTTCAGGGCGACGCGCATGGTGTTGTCAAGCGGCGCTGCTGGTTCGAAACCGATTTGCCCGTCATAGGTCAGGCTGGCGAGAAACGGTTTGCCTGCCGCAACCACGCATTTAACGAGACGCTGCAAGAATGCTTCGGAAACCAGATCGAGAAAGGCCGATGTGCTGACAGCGTCGACATCGGAAAAGGGAAGTGTCTCAACCTCTCCTGCAAGATCGACCTCGAGGGTTGAAAGGCCGCCCACCAAGGTTCCGCTCCAGCGCGACGCCGCGACTTCAAGCAGACCGGGATCATTGTCTGTCAGGAGCCAGCGCACGTCTCCGGGAAGGCGGTCCTTCAACGCGGCAACCGTTGACCCGGCTCCGCTCGCAAGATCAAGCATCCGGGGCGCAACGGAGGGCACACGTTCCAGAAATTCAGCCTCGACGATGCGGTCTCTCGCAGCAAGATCCAGCGGCTCTCTCAGGGCAAGCCAGTCGGAAGAGAACCCGGTCATCTGTTCACCCCATTCAGGGCAGCAGCAAACATGGCCGCCGCGTCTTTCCAGTCCGGAAGGTTCTGTGCCGCAACCCGCGCATGCGCCGCCATGTCGAGGCGTTTGCGCTCATCGGTCATCAGCAGCTTCAGCGCATTACGGAGCCTTTTCGTGTCTTCCGTTCCGCAGTAGATCGCAGCGCCTTCAGGAAGCGTGTCGGCCACCGCACCACCTCCGCTGCCGATGACGGGCAAGCCGTGCGCCAGCGCTTCCGTATAGGCCATTCCATAGCCTTCGTAGCGGCTTGCCAGAACAAAAATGTCCGCCTCTCGGTAGAAGGCGGAGAGATCCTCAGGTGCAACAGCGCCATTGAACGTAACGCGATCGGTGAGCCCGAAAGCAGACAGCTGCTCCTGAAGCTCTGAATGGCAGTCCGGGTCGGCGTCAAGTCCACCGACAATGTCAAGATCCCAGTCGATGTCCCGAAGATCGCCAAGAGCGGCGAACAAGAGATCGTAGCCTTTGCGCCTGACCACCGTGCCGACGGCAAGCAATCTTAACCTGTCCGCTTCCTGACGTACCGCACATTCCTGCTTTTCAGTCCCGGGCAGAACAACCGTGATCCTGTCAGCCTCGACACCGAAGAGATCGGCAACCTGCGTGGCCGTGGCATGGCTTGTGACGATGATGTGCCGGGCATGGGTGAGCGCCTGCCGCTCGCTTTGCAGAAGATTTGCCGCCTGCGCCTCGGACACTCCCGTTTCCCGGCACAGCGGATGATGGACAAGAGCATGGAGGTCGAGCCGGCCGGACACGGCCGCGGCGGCTTCAGGCAGAACACCGAATGCAAGTCCGTCAACGATAAGCCGGGCGCCATCCGGGAGGCGTTCAAGCGCCTCTTGTGCCTGCGC
Organism: Pseudomonadota bacterium; assembly: GCA_039179715.1. Taxonomy (GTDB): domain Bacteria; phylum Pseudomonadota; class Alphaproteobacteria; order Rhizobiales; family Stappiaceae; genus Roseibium. The sequence goes on along the minus strand of JBCDEN010000494.1, from coordinate 582 downwards.
GCGCGCCTCGCCTGTTGGAAAAGGGAACCCGTCGCCCAGAGGGACCAGTTCCACCTGCCAGCCAAGACCCCTGAGCCCCGCAATAATTTGCCTGTCGTAGCCGTAGCCGCCTGTGGGCGTATCCAGCTCTCCGGGGTAAGCGAAAAACAGCGTTTTCATGCGATTTCAGATCTTGGCCTCGTACCAGGCGCGGGCGACGTGGGATTCGGAAATGGTCACCCGCACGGCGTTGAGTTCGCTGCCGGGCCGGCCAAGCCGATCCTCGCGCGCCGCCCTGGCGAGATGGTCGTGAATGTGTTTGGTGAGAAACTCGGTTGTCGTGTTGATGCCTTCGAATTCCGGAACATCGTCGAGGTTCTTGTAGTTCAGCGGTTCCAGAACCTCTTTCAGGGCCTCGTGGGCGCGGCCGATATCGATGACCACACCGTTTTCATCGAGTTCCTCGGACAGAAAGGCCGCGTCGATGACGAAGGTCGCCCCGTGCAGGGCCTGCGCGGGGCCGAAGAGTTCCCCCTTGAAGGAATGGGCAATCATGACATGGTCGCGAACTTCTACTGCAAACATTTCCTGGTTCCTGAAACT
>JBCDEN010000812.1:0-1916 GCA_039179715.1 Pseudomonadota bacterium | reverse complement strand
ACCGTGTGCTTCCACCCGTCCAATCTGATCGAGCGCGGTCAGCGAAAGGGCGGTTCCCGCCGCGAATATGCCAAGCAAGCAGTTGCGCAAATTCATGAGTGCTCTCCTCCCGAGATCGTCGCAGTTAGATACGCACAGCTCTTCCTGAGGCGCTATTGTACCAAGGGACAAGTCCCGTTTCCTTGATCATTCGGCAAACTTCAGACTAACCTTCACATCACTGGGAGGCCGCGTGTATTCACTGCGCGGGAGATAGGTCTATGTTTGTCAGGTTGATTGTAAATACCTTAGTGATATTATGCATTTGCTGCGGCGCAGCATATGCCGAAGTCGCGGTTACAATCGGATATCTTGAAAAGGTTGAACCCCAGCCTCCGGTCCTTTCAAATCTCGATCCGATCCCTGAAGATGAGGGTCTGGCGGGGGCGGAAGTTGGCCTAAAGGACAATGCCACGACCGGCCGTTTCCTGAAGCAGACCTATGCCCTGGAATCGAGGATCGTGGAGGAAGATGACGATTTTGCAGCGGCCGCGCGCGAGCTGCTCGCGATCACCCCTTTCATCATCGTCAAGGCATCCGGGGACGACCTGCTTGCACTTGCCGATCTCCCCGAAGCGGCCTCCGCGATCCTCTTCAACGCAGGGTCGCCGGACACGGGCCTGAGAGACGCTTCCTGCCGAGCGAACGTGCTTCATACGCTGCCTTCGAGGGCAATGCTGACGGATGCGCTGGCCCAGTTCGGTGTTCGCAGGAAATGGATCGACTGGGTCGTGCTTGCCGGTCCCCATGCCGGAGATCGGGCTTTTGCCGACTCGCTGGAAGCCTCGGCACAGAAGTTCGGTGTCCGGATCCTGGAACGCAAGGTCTGGGACGTCGCTGCCGACATGCGCCGCAATGCTTTCCAGGAACTGCCCCTGTTCACGCAGGACTTTCCCGCGCATCAGTTGCTTGTCGTTGCCGACGAGACCGACGATTTCGGCCGCTATGTGCCCTTCAACGCCTGGGAGCCGCGTCCCGTGGCCGGCACGGAAGGACTGGTTCCAGCCGCCTGGGACCGGACGGTGGAGCAATGGGGCGCTGCCCAGCTGCAGAACCGCTTCGCGAAATCTGCGGGACGGTCAATGCGTCCCGTGGATTACGCCGCCTGGGCCGCCATGCGCACCATTGGAGAAGCGGTGACCAGAACCAATCAGGCCGAGGCCGGTGCCATCCGCGATTACATCCTGTCGGACGATTTCGAACTTGCGGGCTTCAAGGGACGGCCGCAGACCTTCCGCAAGTGGAACGGCCAAATGCGCCAGCCGATCCCCCTTGTGCATCCCCGGGCGGTTGTCGCCCAGGCCCCCTTTGAAGGATTCCTGCACCAAAGAACCGAGCTCGATACGCTCGGAAAAGACCAGGCGGAAAGCGCCTGTACAGCATTCAGGGAGTGAGACATGCGTAGGTTCTTGACGGTTGCCGGGTTCACGCTCGGCCTCGGACTGTCTTCCGCAACGGCTGACGAGATCTGGGTCTCCAACGAAAAGGACGACACGATCAGCGTGATAGACGTTGAAACGCTCGAGGTTGTCTGGACGATCGAGGTCGGCGAGCGGCCGCGCGGCATCACCTTCGCGATCGATCATTCGGTGCTTTACCTGTGCGCTTCCGACAGCGATACGGTTCAGGTGATCGATCCCGAAACGGGCAAGATCCTGCATGAATTGCCTTCCGGCGAGGATCCGGAACAGTTCGTGCTGCACCCGGACAATCGGCATCTTTACATCGCCAACGAGGATGACGCGATCACCACAGTGGTCGATACCGAAACCCGCAAGGTGATCGCGCAGATCGATGTCGGCATCGAACTACGGCTCAATGAAGATCTGACCGAAGCCCTCGCATTGATGCACGATATCGGACATCCGCCCTACGGT
>JBCDEN010000241.1:0-6261 GCA_039179715.1 Pseudomonadota bacterium | reverse complement strand
TCGCGGATGACGAAGGCCTGTTGTTGCTTGATCTCAAGGACCTGCGGGCAATGCTTGCCCATGTCGCTGAACGCGCATCGGAACTCTCAACGCTATACGGAAACGTATCCAAGGCATCGATCGGCGCGATCCAGCGCAGGCTTCTGGTTCTGGAGCGACAGGGCGGCGAGAACTTTTTCGGTGAACCTGCCCTCGACATTCGCGATTTCATCAGAACCGCACCCGACGGCCGGGGGATCGTAAACATCCTCGCTGCGGACAAGCTGATGACGTCCCCCAGGCTCTATGCAGTCTTTCTCCTTTGGCTCCTGTCGGAACTCTTTGAGGAATTGCCCGAGATCGGCGATCCCAAGAAACCAAAGCTGGTATTTTTCTTCGACGAGGCGCACCTGCTGTTCAGCGGTGCCCCGAAAGCGCTTGTCGAAAAGGTGGAACAGGTCGTCCGGCTGATCCGGTCAAAGGGTGTTGGCGTCTATTTCGTAACCCAGAACCCGCTCGACATTCCCGAATCCGTGCTGGCGCAGCTCGGCAACCGCATCCAGCATGCCCTGCGCGCCTTCACCCCGCGCGACCAGAAAGCCGTGCGTGCGGCCGCCGAAACGTTCCGGCCCAATCCGGACCTGAACACCGAACGGGTCATTACCGAACTCGGCGTCGGTGAAGCCCTCGTCTCGACACTCGAAGGCAAGGGCATTCCCTCCGTCGTCCAGCGCACGCTGATCAGACCTCCGTGTTCGCGCCTCGGGCCGCTCAAGCAGGCGGAGCGCCGGGCGCTGATCCAGTCGAGCGCTGTTTTCGGCCTTTATGAGCGCGCCAAGGACCGCAAATCGGCTTACGAGATCCTGATGAACCGGGCCGAGGAAGAACACCACGAGGAACAGCGCAGCCGCGACCGGGAGGAAAGGCACGCCCGCAAGCATGGCGAGCCCCGGCGGTCACGCTCCGGGTTTCAGCTGCCTGACTTTGGGCGGGATGACCGCCCCCGAAAGGAAAGCATCAAGCGGCGGTCAAAGCGCCGAAGCCAGCGGGACAGCGTGCTGGAGGCGGGCTTGAAGTCAGCGGCCAGAAGTCTCGGTACGTCGCTTGGACGCGCGCTCGTTCGCGGGTTGATGGGTTCGCTCAAGCGCGGAAACTGATGATCCATGGACGACAGCCGGGAGATAGAACGACGGGCATTGACCGTTGGAAAATGGTCCAATCTGTTCATGGCGATTGCCGGTGTCGTCACAGCCTGGCTGTCGCGGTCCGACGCGATGCTGGTGGACGGTCTTTATTCCGCCGTCAATTTCATCTCCGCCATTGCTGCTGCCCGTATCGGCGCGCGCGTTGGATTGCCACCAACCAAAAGCCGGCCATGGGGGCATGACTTTGACGAGGTTCTCTATGTCACGTTTCGCAACCTCATCCTGATCGGCATCCTCGTTTTTGCCGCCATCGTGTCCGGCACCAAGATCTGGACCTTCTTCACCGGTGGCGAGGTCCCTGAACTGGTTTTCGGACCGATCGTGATCTATTCGGTCACCATTGTTCTGATCTGCCTCGCGCTCGCGTTCAACTATCACCGCGCCTACCGGAAATCCGGAAGGCGCAGCTCGCTCCTGAAAACGGAGACCCGCGCGGCCCTGATCGATGGTGCCTTGAGCGTCGGTGCGGGAGCTGCCCTGCTTTCCCTTCCCTTTCTGGAAGACACGCCTCTTGGCCCCTATGTGCCCATCGGCGACGCGGTCATCGTCATCATCCTTATCCTCGCCATCATCTGGCAACCGCTCGCAACCTTCCGCACAACGCTTGCCGATCTCGCGGGCGTCAGCGCGCCCGGCAGCACCCATGCAAAGGTCTTGCGAGCCGCCCGCGACCTTTGCCGCGACCGGGGCTATACGCTCCATCGCGTGGCTGTCCTGCAGGCTGGGCGCATGCACTACGCGGCCGTCTACCTGGACCCGCAAAAAGCCGTTTTCGCAAAAGACATCGACGGTTTTCAGAGCGAACTGTCCACACGTCTGGAAACGTCTCTCGGTCCCACACGCATAGAGATCATCGTGACGGCGCGAGGCGGTTTGCCCTCTTCTCCCCCGCTCCTTCCACAGAAGGGATAAATCCATTTGCGCTTCAGGCAAGCTTGTGGCCTGTTAGGGGCTCCTGACAGGCATGTTGTGCCGGCCACTCCAATCAGTCCCAAATTCGAGGATCCGTCATGAGTTCCATCGACAAGGTCTTGTCGCGTATCGAAACCAATTTCGACTCCAGCCTCGGCCGCCTGTTCGAGCTTCTCAAGATCAAGAGCATTTCCACAGACCCCGCATTCGCCGGCCCGTGCAAGGACGCGGCCGCCTGGCTGGCAGCGGAACTGAACACAATCGGCATTGAGGCGTCAGTGCGCGAAACCAGCGGCCATCCCATGGTGGTCGGTCATCGCACGTCCGGCAAGCCCGGTCCGCATGTCTTGTTCTACGGTCATTATGACGTGCAGCCGGTTGACCCTCTGGAGCTGTGGGAAAACGATCCATTTGAACCAAGCATCAAGACCCGTGAAGACGGCAGCAAGGTCATCATGGCGCGCGGATCTTCGGACGACAAAGGCCAGCTGATGACCTTCGTCGAGGCCGCCCGTGCCTATATCGAGGAAACGGGCGACCTGCCGGTCGATGTCACCATTCTTTTCGAAGGCGAGGAAGAATCCGGCTCACCGTCTCTGCAACCGTTTCTCGAGGCGCACAAGGACGAGCTTTCCTGCGACCTTGCGCTGGTCTGCGACACGGGCATGTGGGATGCCGAAACACCGGCGATCGGCGTAATGCTGCGCGGCATGGTCGGCGACGAAATCGTCGTCAAGGCAGCGAGCCGCGACCTCCATTCCGGATTGTATGGTGGATCGGCCCAGAACCCGAACCATATCGTCGCCGCGATCATTGCCGGACTGCATGATGAAAACGGCAAGGTCACGCTGCGCGGATTTTATGACGGCGTCCTTGAACTGCCTGAAGACGTCAGCACCATGTGGGACAATCTCGGCTTCTCGGTGGAAGAATTTCTGGGCGATGTCGGATTGAAACACCCGCGCGGGGAAAAGGATCGCAAACCGCTTGAGCACCTGTGGTCCCGGCCAACTGTTGAAGTGAACGGTATGTGGGGCGGCTACCAGGGAGCCGGTTCAAAAACCGTCATCCCCGCACAGGCGCATGCCAAATTCACCTTCCGCCTGGTGGGCGATCAGGATCCGGACAAGATCCAGGCATCTTTCCGGGCCTATGTGCGTTCGAAGGTTCCCGCCGACTGCTCCGTTGAGTTCACCGCAAAGGAAGGCAGCCCCGCACTGCGGCTGGACCTCCATATGCCTGCGCTCGAAAAGGGCGAGATTGCGCTCAAGAAGGAATGGGGCAAGGAAGCGGCACTCGTCGGCATGGGGGGCTCTATCCCGATCGTCGGCGACTTCAAGCGCTTTCTCGGCATGGACACGTTGCTGATCGGCTATGGCCTTGAAGACGATCAGATCCATTCGCCAAACGAGAAATACAATCTCACCAGCTTTCACAAGGGAACCCGGTCCTGGGCCCGTGTTCTGGACGAATTGTCCAAGAGCTGAGAAGGACACTCATCTGCGGCTCTCCCAAGCTTGCTGAACAGAGCGGAAAGGGAAAAATGAAATCCATATGTGTCTTTTGCGGATCGAGTTTCGGCACGCGTACGGCTTACACCGAAACCGCATTGGAGACCGGCCGGGTGATTGCCGAACACGGATACCGGCTGGTTTATGGCGGTGCCAAGGTCGGCCTCATGGGCACGGTTGCCGACGGCGCTCTCAAGGCCGGCGGCGAAGTTGTCGGTGTTCTGCCCCGCGCCCTTGAAGAAAAGGAACTGGCGCATGAAGGCCTGAACGAACTTCATCTCGTCAGCTCGATGCACGAGCGCAAGGCCCTGATGGCTGACCTTTCGGACGCCTTCATCGCCCTGCCCGGTGGAGCGGGCACGCTGGAGGAGATCTTCGAGGTCTGGACCTGGGGACAGCTCGGTTACCATCAAAAACCCTGCGGCTTCCTGAATGTTGAGGGCTACTACGATCAGCTGATCGCCTTTCTGGACCACCAGACGGAAGAAGCCTTCACGAAGCAGGCGATGAGACAGATGATCCAAATCGCTGACACACCGAAGGCGCTGGTTGATCTTTTCAAAAGCTATGAGGCACCGGATACGCCGAAATGGATCGACAGGGACGAAACCTGACATTCGACATCCGCATACAGCCTGAACTTTCCACAGGCCCCGTCTCTGCAATTGCAAAAATATCCTGAGTTGCTAAACCCTTGTCAGAATTGCGCGGAAGGTGCAGCACCAATAACCATTTACGTGTTTGGACTATGGGCATCAAAACTCAGACTGTGTTTGCAATCCTGACTGTGCTTGCCGCGAGTGCGTGTTCGCCGGGGGGCGACTATGACGGCACTTCCGGACGGCTGGTGCAGACATCCGACGTTACGCTGGTCCAGATCACGGAAGACCAGGTCGGCGGCATAACGCCGGACACCAGATACGGCTCCAAATCCATCGAAAGCGCGCTGCCGGGCTTCACGACCGAAGGCGTGCAGACCGCGGTTGAAAACAAGACGGAATGGGCGCTGGCCGCATTCAACACCGACGGCTTTCAGGTGCTTCAGGTTTTCAAGGGGTCGAAGGGCAAGGTCGGCTCGGTTCATGGCGTGACCCATCATCTGCAGGGACCGAATGGCGAGCGGATCGGCATGACATTCTCCGACATCGGCACCGCCAGATCGGATTGCCGCGCCGGCAAGAACCTGTGGCGGGGCATGGCGATATGCGAATCGACCGGCCACCGGAATGTCGAACTCGTCTATGCCATTCCCGGATATCAGGGCCCGTTCGACCGTCTGCCCCCGTCAAAGGAGCTCTTTGACGCCGAACTTCAGAGGATACTCTGGACTCCGAAGAGCTAAGCCGTTCGACCGGAACCGTCTTTTTTGATGGTGAGTCCGCAGCGCACACCCGGTGTGACAGCAATCGGGCACCGGCCCGGATTGACGCACAAAGATTCTATTTGTGTTTCTGGCGGCAACGTCGTCTGATCGCGGAAGAAAATCAAAAATCCAGGTGCCAGACATTGCTCAAGACGGTTCTTTGCAGCGTATTGACGCTTTGCATTCTTCCGGTGCTGACACAATCAGCCGCCGCTTCTCCTGCCTCGGAACTTGTGACCAAGGTACTGTTCGTCGGCAACAGCCTGACACTTCGCAACGACCTGCCCGGGATGCTGAAAGAGATTGCCGCAACCAAGGGAATCCAGGTAGAGACAAGCACCTCCGCCAAGGGCGGCGCCAGGCTGGCGCATCATTCCGCGGACGCCGGTCTCCTGCAGCTCATGGACGAGACGGCCTGGGACTTCGTTGTCCTGCAGGAACACACCCAGCTCCCAGCGCTTGGCGAAACTGACGTTGCAAGGGACTCCCTTCCCTTCGCTGCCGAACTCTCGGCACGCGCCAGAAAGACTTCGGCCGATACGCAGGTCGTTTTCTACATGGGCATGGCGCACAGGGAGGGCGATCAGTTCCACAAGAACACGTTACCTGCGGTCGGCAGCTATATGGGCATGCAGGATCGAACCAACGCCACATATCGCAAGATGGCAAAGCACAACAATGCGTTGCTCGCGCCGGTTGGCGAAGTCTGGGCACAAATGCGCGCCGATCACCCCGGCGTGGAGCTTTATGTCGACGAGAGGCATCCAAGCGTTGCCGGAACCTATCTTGCCGCCTGTGTCTTCTTCACGACGCTCTTTTCGCAAAGCTGCGCTTCGGACTTTGTCCCAGAGGCGTTGGAGGGAGCGGTTGCGGCAACAATTCAACAGGTCTCGGATGCGTCGCTGCTGCGATGAACACGCGCGATGAGAGGGCAATACCATTCCCCCAAAAGGGACCGTGACCTTTGCCTTGTCCTAGTTTAAGCCTTGGTCATGACACTGAAGACCAACCCGCTCGACCCGCACACACTGGCAACCGAACTGCAGGCCGGCAAACGTGCCGCGCTGGCGCGTGCGATCACGCTTGTGGAATCGAAAAAGGCGGATCACCGCCGCATGGCGCACCAGTTGATCCAGGCTGTTCTGCCCACCACAGGCAAGGCATTGCGCGTTGGCATCACCGGCGTACCCGGGGTTGGGAAATCGACAACCATCGATACGCTCGGCTCCAACCTGACGGCTGCCGGACACAAGGTCGCCGTGCTTGCGGTTGATCCTTCTTCCACCCGCAC
>JBCDEN010000424.1:0-4348 GCA_039179715.1 Pseudomonadota bacterium | reverse complement strand
TGCGGAGCGGGCTTTTTGCCCGGTCAGCCGAGCTGACGCCACGGGGTGAAGCCATTTCCATGTCCTTCGGATTTGACCGGCTTGCTTCTCCTCCGCGTTGCGAAAGGCTTGAAAATGAACCACATTTCCTGCGCTTCCGCTCCTTGACGAGACGCAAGCCGCCTCAAACCATTTCGGCCTCATTTATGAGTCCGTACCCTAGAGTTGCCCTATTGCGAAAATCCCGACAGGACGCCCAATGAACATCGAACTACTGCGCCGACTTTGCGAAACACCGGGTGTACCGGGCCACGAGCACCGCGTGCGTGAGCTTATCCAGAACGAGACAAAGGGGCTGTTCGACGAGGTCACGGTCGACCCGATGGGATCGCTTCTGTGCCGTCGCGACAGCCGCAAGGCCTCCAGGAAGGGTGCGCCGAAAAAGGTCATGCTTTTGTGCCACATGGACGAGATCGGTTTTCTGGTCTCCCATGTCACCGACAAGGGGTTCCTGCATGTCCAGCCGGTTGGCGGCTTCGACGCGCGCAACCTCTTTTCCCGCCGCGTCCTCGTCTCCACCGATGACGGCGACTTCAAGGGCGTGATGAACCCGGGCGGCAAGCCGATCCACATCTCCTCCCCCGAAGAACGCAAGAAGGTCCCGGAGCCCAAGGATTTCGTCGTCGATCTGGGTCTCGGCGAAAAGGCCAAGGACGTGATCAAGGTGGGCGACATGGTGACGATGGACGAACCGCTGATCGAGATCGGCGAGAAGGTTGTTTCAAAAGCGCTCGACAACCGCATTGCATGCTGGCTCGGGATCGAAGCCGTCAAGGGTCTCGGCAAGGCCAGGCATGAATGCGAAATCCATGTCGCCTTCACCTGCCAGGAGGAAGTTGGACTGCGCGGAGCACGGACGTCGTCGTTTGCCATCAAGCCGGATATCGGGCTCGGCGTCGACACGACCCTTGCCTGCGACACGCCCGGCGTGCCCGAGCAGGACCGGACCACGGTTCAAGGCAACGGCTTCGGCCTGCATGTCAAGGACAGCAGCTTCATCGCCGACCGGGACCTGGTAAAGGAATTCGAAGCCCTGGCAGAGAAGGAAAAGATCCCGTTCCAGCGCACGATGCTGGCGGCCGGCGGTCAGGACGGAGCCGCTGCGCAGCAGGCTGCAGCAGGTGCAAAAGCCGTCGGCATCGTGGTCGGCACGCGCTACATCCACACCGTCACCGAAATGATCCACAAGTCGGATCTCCAGGCGGCGCTGGATGTGCTTGTCGCCTATCTGAAAAAGGCCAAAAGCTGATCGGACGAAGCCATGGGGCAAGCGCCCCTTGGCAGTTCCATTCGCGGTGCCGAGCCCTTCGTGCGGGCGTGGGTCAGGTGTCGGAAGTGACCGGTCTCAGAAAATGCCGGTCATACCGCCGGATACACTCCGTTTCCTCCGCGAACGCAATCGCCTTGCGGCAGGCGTTGTCTTGCATGCTCTTTGCGCGGTAGGTCTCATAGGCGGCAAGCGAGGGAAAGGAAAACAGGCAGACCGCAAGGTCGCTCGGGCTTTCGTGCGGCAGGTAATAGCCGTGGTGGACACCGCCGAACTTTCCCACGAGCGGGATCCACATTTTGGCATATTTTTCGAATTCCGCCGTTTTCGCCGGATTGATCTCGTAATTGATGTAGCAGGTAATCATGTGCGCTTTTCTCCCGTGCCCGCACCTTGCTTCAAGGGGTGCGGAGAGACGCCGTCGATAGCAGATTCGTGGACAGAAGCGCGTGTCAAAAACAAACCCCGCCTGGAAGGCGGGGCTGATGCACGTTGCAAGGCTGTGTTTCAGCAGGTGCCGATGACGAGTGGGTTCAGGCCACCCGGTTTGCCAGGTTCGAGACCTGTTCGCCCGTTCCGGCATAAAGTTCGCTGACCGATGCGCTCAGATAGCTGAACGAGCTGTCGCCGAAGTCGCCCTCGATCGCTGACGCGCTTGCCGAGCGCACTGAGAGACCTGTTTCGCTGTTGAAGGAAACCCGTTCGTAGGAGACGAATTGCGCCGAGATCGTCTCACCGCCGATTTCGGCTTCGATCGTTGTCGTTGAGATCGAGGCGCTTTCGTAGGCGACGGATGCCGATGGGCCGCGCTCCTCCTCGCCGAGTGCCGCCTGCAGCTTTCCGGCCGTCTTCTGATAGTCTTCAACAGTTGCGAGAGCCCGGTCGCGGCTTTCTTCCTCGTCTTCGCCCTTGCCTTTTTCAACTGCCTGCTGAAGCGCCGCGATCACGACAGCGTCTTCTTCGGCCTTCTTGCTGGCGGCTTCCAGAACGGAGAGCGGGGTGGGTTTGGCCGGCCCGTCAGCGTTGCCTTTCGGGCCGGGTTTCGATCCTTCTGGACCGGCGTTCGAAAAGGACGCGGAAAACAGGCTTGCACTTTGTGTCGTGGTTTCGACTGTGATTTGCATGTGCGTGGTCCCGGGTTCACCGGCCCCTTCTGGACCGGTGCAGTTCCGCCAATTTTCACTTAATCTGGTAAACAGGCCGTTAATCCCGGGAAGGTATCTTGCCGTAAGGTCAACGCTGGTCGGCAAAGGCTTTTTGGAGAAAACGACCGCCCACCGTCACGCCTCTGTCGTCGATGGAATGCGCAAGCCCGGGCAGCTCATGCAAGCTTGCGTCTATGCCGCTGTCCGACAACGCGCGATGCGCAGCGCCGGCATGATAGCTCGGGACGACATCGTCATCTTCACCGTGAACGATGAGCACGGGGCTCTGTTTCTGAACCCCCTGCAGCCGGTCCGCACCGGGCAGAAGACCGGAATAGGCAAGTATCGCGGCGGGAGGAACCTTGCGCCTGAGACCGCACTGAAGCGCCATCATCGCACCCTGGCTGAAGCCGAACAGCGCAAGGGCGCTGCCATCCAGCGCAAAGTCCGCCAGCGTTTTGTCCAGAAACCGGTCGAGTACCGGTTGAGCGGTCCCTGCACCGATACGGTATTCAGCCGGTGTACGTTCATCCAGCGCGAACCACTGGCGTCCGCCAAACCCTTCAAAAGGGAGCGGCTCGGGCGCGTGCGGTGCGATGAAAGCCGCCTCCGGCAGCAGGGCCTGCCAAAACCGGCCAAGATCGATCAGGTCGGTTCCGTCCGCACCATATCCGTGCAGCAGCACGACAAGCTGGCGTACGGGCGCGCCCGCCGCCGGCAGAAGTTCCGGACCGTTCAGAACACCATCGGTGGCCATGCTGTGCTCCTCCGTCAGGCAAGCGTTTTCAGGTTTTCGCGCCGCCGCCCGGTGTCTGACCGGTTTTCACGAAGGGCAGAGCGATCAGCATTGACGCCAGGATCAGCAGCCATGCCAGGGCAAAGGGCGCCCCCGGAAAGTAGAACGGGGCGCCGGGACCGGAAAAATAGGCAAAGGTCTGCGTCATGGCAAACGGGCTGATCACCATGGAAAGGCCGGCTGCAGCCGAAATCAGTCCCTGCAACTCCCCTTGCGCATTGTCCGGGATGCGCACCGACATGAGACCGGTAAAGGCCGGTGTTGCAAGTGCCCCGAGGGCCGCGAAGACGGTCATTGCGTAGGCCATCCAGCCGCTTTCGGCAATCGCCAGGCCTGCCAGTGCCACGAGATTGGCACTCAATCCGAGGAACAGCGTGCGGCCGGATCCCAGTTTCGGTTCCAGGATACGGATCAGATAGCCTTGAACGACGGCAAATCCGATGCCGACGAAGGCGAGCGACAGGCCGATATCTGCCGGTGACCACGCAAATCTCTCCTGCGCGTAGAAGCTCCAGATGGCAGGATAAACATAGTGGCCGATGTCAAACAGGAAGAGCGCCAGCAAAAGCGTGCGCACGGCGGGATAATTTGCAACCTGCTTCAGCGCTCCGAGCGGGTTCGCGCGCTTCCAGTCGAAAGGCCGCTTGTTCTCCGGCGTAAGGGTCTCGGGCAGCATGAAATATCCGAACAGGAAATTGACGAACGACAGGGCAGCGGCTGCGAAAAAGGGTGCGCGGGGTCCGTATTCTCCAAGGAAGCCGCCGATCATCGGTCCGAGTACGAAACCGACGCCGAAGCCTGCGCCCACGAGACCGAAATTCTTGGCCCTGTCTTCCTTGGACGAGACATCGGCGATATAGGCCGACGCAGCGGAGAAGGTGGCCCCGGCGATGCCCGATACCGTTCTGCCGATGAAAAGCACGGCAAGGTGCCACGACAGCGCCATGATCAGATAGTCGACGGCCATCGTGAACATCGAAATCAGCAGGACGGGGCGGCGTCCAAGCCGGTCGGAGAGATTGCCGAGCGTCGGCCCGAACACGAATTGCATCAGCGCATAGATGACGCTCAGGGCTCCGCCCCAGCGGGCGGCCTCGCTGA
>JBCDEN010000654.1:0-2806 GCA_039179715.1 Pseudomonadota bacterium | reverse complement strand
GGTCGAGTTCCACCAATTGATTGTTTTCAAGGACCATTTAACGAGCCTGCATCGAATACGCCCGGCTTTCCAGAAGTAAACCGGAATTCGCGTTATATTATTACATGAAACTCAGTCAAGTCAGAAGCTGTCCTCAAAATCCGCATGTTAATTAATTCGGATGCTTTGATGTGTCATAGTGCGGTCAATATCGGTTCTGTTCAGAGTTGGCTCGATGATTTTTCCATGCATTTTGTCCGGCGGTGTTGGCTCCCGCCTCTGGCCCCTTTCGCGCAAAGACCGCCCCAAGCAATTCCTGCCCCTGTTCGAGGGCGAGAGCCTCTTTCAGAAAACCTGCAAACGGGTGCGCCAGACGGGCTTTGCCGACCCGATCGTGATCGGAAGCAACACCCACAGGTTCCAGATGGGCGAACAGCTTTTCGAACTGGGCATTGAGGCAACAAGCATACTGCTTGAACCGGTCGGCAGGAACACTGCGCCCCCGGCGCTGATGGCTGCAATCATCGCAGCCGAAATCGATCCTGATGCGCTCATTCTCCTGTTGCCTTCCGATCACCTGATCCGCAAGGAAGATGTTTTTCTGGACTCAGTCCGCGCGGCGGAAGGCGCAGCCCGGGACGGATCGATCGTGACCTTCGGCATCACCCCTACCGAGCCGAATACCGGCTACGGATACATAAAGGTCGCGCCCGGCGATACATCGGTGCGCGCGGTCGAAAAATTCGTTGAAAAACCTGACCTTGACCGTGCGAAGGCGTTTCTTGAGGACGGCAGTTATGTCTGGAACGCCGGTATCTTTCTTTATTCCGCAGACACCATGATCACGGCGTTCAAGAACCATCAGCCGGATCTCTTCAAGGCCGTCAGCGAGGTCATGGAAACACGTCACGGCGACCTGGACTTCACCCGGCTCGACGAAGCGCGCTTTGCAAAGCTCGACGACATTTCGATCGACTACGCCATCATGGAAAAGGCCCAAAACGTGTCCTGCGCCCCGGTGGCACCCGAATGGGATGACCTGGGTTCCTGGTCGGCCATCTGGACGGTGCTGGATAAGGACGAGCGCGGCAATTCCGGACTGGGCGACGCGCGCTTTCTCGACAGCCGAAATTGCCTGGCCTATTCGCAGCAGGGCCTTGTCTCGGTGATCGGGCTTGAGGACGTGATGGTGATCGCGACCAGCGACAGCGTTCTGGTTGCACACAAGAACAGTGCGCAGGACGTCAAGAAGGTTGTCGATCAGCTGAAAGCAGAAGGCCGCGATGAAGTTGACCGCCACACGCGCGCATACAAGCCCTGGGGATACACGGAACGGATAAACGCGGGCGAGCGATTTGCCGTTCAATCCATGATGATCAAGCCCGCACAAAGCGTGAGTCTGCAAAGCCATCTGCACCGCACCGAGCATTGGATCGTCGTGTCCGGAACCGTGGAAATCACGATTGACGGAAATACCAGCCTGCTGACTGAAAACCAGTCGGCTTACGTTCCGCTCGGCGCACGGCACACCCTGCACAACCCGGGGAAGATCCCGGTGCGGATGATCGAGGTGCAATCGGGAACATATCTTGCCGAGGACGACATCGTCCGCCACACGGACTGAGCCCGTTCCGGACCGCCACCTGAACTTTGCTTGCAATCAGCGCCAAGCTTGTCCAAACCCTTGTTGCAGAGACCGCGCTATCCGGGATGATGTCGAATGCACCACGTCTTTATCTGCGACTACGTCCGAACACCCATAGGCCGCTACGGCGGCGGGTTATCCGCCGTCCGCGCCGATGACCTCGGCGCCATTCCGATCGAAGCGCTCATGGAGCGGAACCCGGACACGGACTGGACGCAGCTCGATGATGTCTTTTTCGGATGCGCCAACCAGGCCGGCGAAGACAATCGCAACATCGCGCGTATGTCGGCCCTTTTGGCCGGTCTGCCCGACACCGTGCCCGGCCTCACGCTCAACCGGCTTTGCGGATCGGGCATGGACGCCGTCTTGACCGCGGCACGGGCCATCAAGGCCGGTGAAATGGAGCTTGCCATTGCAGGTGGCGTGGAAAGCATGTCGCGGGCACCGCTGGTCATGCCAAAAGCCGATAGCGCATTTTCGCGGAAGGCCGAGATCTACGACACGACGATCGGGTGGCGTTTCGTGAACCCGCTCTTGAAACGGCAGTACGGCATCGACTCCATGCCCGAGACGGCGGAAAATGTTGCGGAGGACTTCTCGATTTCCCGCGCCGACCAGGATGAATTTGCCCTCAAGAGCCAGCAAAAGGCGGAGATTGCGCAGAAAAATGGCCGCCTGGCCGAAGAGATCATCCCCGTCACGATACCACAGAGAAAGGGCGATCCGATCCTGTTCACAGCCGATGAACACCCCAGGCACGGAACGACACGGGAATCGCTCGGCGCGTTGAAGACACCCTTCCGGGAAAACGGAACCGTGACCGCGGGAAACGCTTCGGGTGTCAACGATGGCGCGGCCGCGTTGCTGCTTGCATCGGAAAGCGCCGTCGGCAAATACAATCTTTCACCTGTTGCCCGCGTTTTGGGAGGCGCGACCGCCGGTGTCCCGCCCAGGATCATGGGCATCGGCCCGGCGCCCGCCACTCGTAAACTGTGCGTTTATCTCGGACTTTCACCGGGCGAATTCGACGTGATCGAACTGAACGAGGCATTTGCCGCACAGGCCATTGCGGTCATGCGGGATCTCGGATTGCCGGAAGAACGCGACGTGCTGAACCCGAATGGCGGTGCAATCGCTCTCGGTCATCCACTCTGCATGTCCGGTGCCCGGAGCACGGGCTCG
>JBCDEN010000235.1:0-6299 GCA_039179715.1 Pseudomonadota bacterium | reverse complement strand
CGAGCACATTCTGTCCGGGCTTCAGTTCATGCGGATGGTGCCCGAACAGCATACGGTAGGCGGTGGCAAGCGTCAGCGTGTAGCAGGCGGCCTCTTCCCAGGTCAGGTGCTTGGGACGCGGCATCAGCTGCTGGGCCTGCGCCCTGGTGAATTGCGCGAACGAGCCGTCCGGTGTCTCGTAGCCCCAGATCCGCTGCGTGTTGGAGAACATCGGGTCGCCGCCGTTGCACTCCTCGTCGTCACCGTCGTCCTGGTTACAGTGAATGACGACCTCGTCGCCGACTTTCCAGCGCTTCACCTTGTCGCCGACGGCCCAGACGATTCCCGACGCGTCGGAGCCGGCGATATGATAGGGAGCGCCATGGCCGTCGAACGGGCTGATCGGTTCACCAAGGCCGGCCCAGATGCCGTTGTAGTTGACACCTGCCGCCATCACGAGGACGAGCACCTCATGGCTGTCGAGCTCCCAGGTCGGCACGACCTCGAGCTGCATGGCGTCTTCCGGTGCGCCGTGGCGCTCACGCCGGATCGCCCAGGCGTACATATTCTTCGGGACGTGACCGAGCGGCGGAATTTCACCGATTTCATAAAGGTCTTTCACCGGAGCATCCTCAAATGTTCGGTTGTCATTGGCTTCAGCGCTTGCAGTCATTCATCCCCTCCCAGGGTTTTTGCTTGGCTCGCGATTTCGCAACTGCACAAGGCATGTTTGGCTCAAATCCCTATTTTGCGCAACTATTGTTCAAAATGGCGCTTCGATCTATACGACTATTGCTTAACTTGCGTTTTGATGCCAAGCATATTTTGCATTGCACAGAGAGATTTCGCATGCGCGTAATGTCAGGCAAGCTCCACCGGACCGGGAGATCCGGGTAAAATGGGGATCGAGGAAGAAGAATAAGACCGTCAGAAGAACGTCTTAGGAGGACTATCGGCATGAGCCAGACGGGTGAAAATGGCAAGGAACGGGACCGTCCGTGGATTTTCCGGACCTATGCGGGTCATTCCACAGCGGCGGAATCGAACAAGCTTTACCGCGGAAACCTTGCCAAGGGTCAGACCGGATTGTCCGTCGCCTTCGACCTGCCAACGCAGACCGGCTACGACCCTGACGACATGCTGGCACGCGGGGAGGTCGGCAAGGTCGGCGTTCCGGTCACGCACCTGGGCGACATGCGCACGCTGTTCGACGAGATCCCGCTTGAGCGCATGAACACGTCCATGACGATCAACGCGACCGCGCCGTGGCTGCTGTCGCTCTATATCGCGGCTGCCGACGGGCAGGGTGCAGACCGGAAACTGCTCTCCGGCACGACCCAGAACGACATCATCAAGGAATATCTCTCGCGCGGGACCTACGTTTTCCCGCCAGCGCCGTCCTTAAAGCTGACCACGGACGTGATTGCCTGGACCTATTCCAACATGCCGAAATGGAACCCGATGAATGTCTGCTCCTACCATTTGCAGGAAGCAGGTGCGACACCGGTTCAGGAACTGTCCTTTGCTCTTGCCACGGCAGTTGCGATTCTGGATTCCATGAAGGCAAGCGGGGCGATCCCCGAAGAGGATTTTCCCAAAGCCGTCGGACGGATTTCCTTTTTCGTGAATGCCGGCATGCGCTTTGTCACCGAAATGTGCAAGATGCGCGCCTTCACCGAACTCTGGGACGAAATCTGCCGCGACCGCTACGGTGTCGAGGACGAAAGATACCGGCGCTTCCGCTATGGCGTCCAGGTCAATTCCCTCGGGCTGACGGAACAGCAGCCGGAAAACAACGTCTACCGGATCCTGGTTGAAATGCTCGCCGTGGTCTTGTCCAAGAACGCGCGCGCACGGGCGGTGCAGCTGCCGGCCTGGAACGAAGCACTGGGGCTGCCGCGGCCATTCGACCAGCAATGGTCGCTTCGGATGCAGCAGATCATGGCCTATGAAACCGACCTTCTGGACTATGCCGACATTTTCGACGGGTCGGTGGAAATCACCAACAAGGTCGAGGCACTCAAGGCGGAAGCCCGCGAGGAACTGGCCAGGATCGACGCCATGGGCGGCGCGGTCGCCGCCGTCGATTCGAGCTACATGAAGCGGCAACTCGTGGAGTCCAATTCCGCGCGCCTTGCCGCCATCGAGGCCGGCGATCAGGTCGTCGTCGGTGTCAATCGCTGGACCGAAACGGAAGCCTCCCCGCTTGCGGCCGGAGAAGACGGTGCGATCCTGACCGTTCCCGAACATGTCGAGGCGGAGGCGGTCGAAAAAGTGAAAGCCTGGCGGGACGCCCGCGACGATGCCGCGGTCGAAGCGGCCCTGTCTGAACTGAAGTCCGCGGCGCAGGAAGGCCGCAACATCATGGAGCCGTCCATCGCTGCGGCCAAGGCCGGCGTCACGACCGGGGAATGGGGGCGCACGCTGCGTGAGGTTTTCGGCGAGTACCGGGCCCCGACCGGGGTCGGGCAGTCCGCACGCGACGATGCCGGGGATCTTGCAACGGTGCGCACGGACGTCAATGCCGTTTCCGAAAGGCTCGGACGGCGGCTGAAATTCCTGGTCGGCAAGCCGGGCCTCGACGGCCATTCCAACGGTGCGGAGCAGATTGCCGTGCGTGCCCGCGATTGCGGCATGGAAGTTGTCTACGAGGGTATCCGCCTGACCCCGGCCCAGATCGTCAACGCGGCCGTGGAAGAAGATGTGCACGTGATCGGTCTTTCGATCCTGTCCGGATCTCATCTGGCGCTGGTGCGCGATGTCATGGACCGGCTCAGGGCGGCCGGGGCCGATGATATTCCCGTTGTTGTTGGTGGCATCATTCCGGACGAGGACGCGGCGCAACTGAAGGCCATGGGTGTCGCTGCGGTCTACACGCCGAAAGACTTCCAACTGACGGATATCATGGCCGATGTTGTCAGGATCGTCGGGGCCAAGGGCGCGCGCGCAGCCTAGAAAGGGCGTCAGAGCGCGCGACCAGCTGCGAGACTCGAGCCCATTTCCTGAAGTGACGCAAGAGGTTAACGGATCGTAAAGATTTGTTAACGCTTCCTTGAGATCCTTGATGCGGTCCCGCCAGAAGGCGGGGATTCTCTGATGGCCAGGAGGCCGGAATGGCGACGACGATCGAAAGGCCGCAATCGGCCCAGGTCGTGGCGCATGCGACAGAGTATCCTGCGGACAGGGACGGTGACGGCACCGGCTACGATCGCAGAGGCAAGCGTAACGACGCAGAGCGGCACGACACCGACACCGGTTACTCCACGGATGAACCGGCTGTTCTCATTGATGCACATCACCTGGAAAATCACGCCCTCGATGGTGTGGCCGCTTATCGCGCGGCCGCGTTGCAAGCGCTGGAGCCGCGTATCGATCACGGGCCGGTGTACCCGCTCAGGGGCACCCAGGAAGGCATCGGCCCGGACAATATCCGTCACGCCTACGAAGACCACGGCGAGGCGGAAGAACAGCACGAAATCAACGTGGCAACGTGAGGGCCGGCCTTTTTGGACGGCCTGTCCGGCAGGCATTTGCCATGCAGGTGTTCAGATCCTGAATGGCAATGGGACAAGTGTGCCCGGGTCGCGGCCGCCATCCGCACACCTCGACGACCTCACCAGTTAGAACCTCAACGGACACCAGTGCGTAGCCGATCATGCGCTTGAGCCGGTAGGACCAGGCCTTGTGGGTCATGTGTCCAACCGTCTTGCCGTTCTTCTCGATATCCAGACAGATGGACTGGTCTTCGCTTTCTTCCCGGTCTCCAAGTACGATACCGAGCTGGTGCCTTTTCACGCCCTCAGCCTTGATGCGCCTGAGCGCCCTGATACCGATCACATCATCATCGACCTCAAGATCAACGAACCTTTCCAGCCGGACCTCGAAAGGGTTGGTGGTTTCGTCCGTGTCCGTGCCGAAATTCAACAGACCGCTTTCGGTGCGTTCTGACGGATTCGGATATCCCGGTCCGATATCGAACGGCTTGCCCGCTTCCCTCACGATCTGCCAGAGACGGTCGCCCTTTGTGCCGTCCAGCAGGTAGAGTTCGAAGCCTCCCTGTTTGGACCAGCCCGATCTCGCAACCTTGAGCGGAATGCCTTCAATTTCGGCGTCGCCAAACCAGAAATAGTTCAGCTCGCGCACCCAGTCGCCGAACAGGGCGGCAACGACGTCGTCCGCCTTCGGGCCTTGCACCGCGAGCGGGGACACATCCGGTTCGCTCACATCCACATCGAAACCGCGTTCGCCGGCAACGCAGCGCGCCCAGAACCAGATGTCCGAATTGCCGATGGACAGCCAATAGCAGTCTTCGTCGATCCGGAGCGCGATCGGATCGTTGATCAGAACGCCTCGGTGATCGCAGAGCGCAACGTATTTGCCCTGGTTGATCTCCTGCACGGACAGATCGCGCGTACACAGAACCTGGGCGAGGCGTGCTGCGTCCGGTCCTTTCAGCTGCACCTGGCGCTGCGCCGCCACATCCCACATCGACACGCCGTTGATCAGCCGCCAGTACTCGGCTTCCCGGTCGCCATAGCCGCGCGGGATCAGCATGCGGTTGTAGGTGAGCAGCGATTCGGCACCCTCGGCGATGGTTGACCGGTAATAAGGCGATTTCCTGAGCCGGCCGGCTGACACGATTTCGGCCATGCATCCTCCCTTGATGGATTGGACGGTCCCGACGGCAGTATCGCCGAGCCCTGAGACCGATGCCATGCCGTTTTCGAGTCGTTGCCGCGCGGTGCCTGTCTCGAAAACACGCACATACCTTTTAGCCTATACATGTGCCCGCCGATTTTGCTTGAACCGCTTGCCGGAATACTCCATATCCGCCGGAATACGTATTGTTACGTATTCCGCTGCAGCGCAAACGCACGCGGAATACGCGCGGGTTAAGGGCAAGACGGTCTTGGTGGACACAATTCTTTCATTGGCGGCGGAAAACCTGCTGTCGCCGATCATCCTCTTTTTTGCCCTGGGTCTTGGTGCGGCGCTGGTGCGATCCGACCTGTCGGTGCCCGAGGCGGCAGCCAAGGCGATTTCGATCTATCTGCTCTTTGCGATCGGCTTCAAGGGCGGTGTCAGCGTCAGTGCCCATGGCGTCGATTCAACGCTTTTGCTTGCGCTGGTCGCCGGCCTGATCCTGTCGTTTGCGATCCCCTTTACCGCGTTTGGTCTCCTCAAGGTCATGACCCGTCTCAGTGCTGTCGATGCGGCGGCGGTTGCCGGGCACTACGGGTCGATCTCGATCGTCACCTTCGTTGCCGCGACATCCGTGCTGCAGAGCCAGGGGATAGCCAGCGAGGGTTATCTCGTGGCCGTCGCAGCGGCCATGGAAGCGCCTGCGATCCTGTCCGCGCTCTGGCTTGCCGCAAAGTTTTCCTCAGCTGACACCAATGCCGAGCGCGCAAGGGGAACAAAGGGCCTGGTGCGTGAAATTCTCCTCAACGGCTCCATCGTCCTGCTTGTCGGGTCCTTCTTCATCGGATTTCTATCAGGCCCGAAAGGCCTGTCGGACATCGAGAGCTTCATCGTGTCGCCCTTCAAGGGCGTCCTGTGCCTGTTCCTGCTCGACATGGGACTGGTGGCCGGGCGCGGCCTGCGCAGCAGTGCCGGGCTGCTCAGACCGGGCCTGATCCTTTTCGGTGTTCTGATGCCGATGATCGGCGCGGTTGCGGGTCTGGCGGCGGGAAGCCTGATCGGTCTGTCGGTCGGTGGAACCATGCTGCTCATGACCTTGAGCGCATCGGCATCCTATATCGCGGTTCCGGCGGCGATGCGGGTCGCGCTGCCGGAAGCCAACCCCTCGATCTATCTGACAATGTCGCTCGGGATCACGTTCCCGTTCAACCTGACCCTCGGAATTCCGCTTTACTTGAGCATTGCCCAGGCTACGGGAGGTTAAGCCCATGGAGATGAAAGACGCGAAACGGGTGGAGATCATCATTGAGGCGCCAATGGAAACCCGGTTGACCGACACGCTCGACGAAGCCGGCGTCACCGGATATACGATCCTGCCGGTGATGGGCGGCAGCGGGCGGTCAGGACGGTGGAGCCGCGAAGGACAAGTATCCCGGGCCGGTGGCATGGTCGCGATCATCTGCATCATCCGACCCGAAAGGCTGGACGAGCTGCTTCAGGCCGCGTTTGAAGTGGTCGAGCGCCACATCGGTGTCGTGACGGTTTCGGATTGTTCGGTGCTGCGCGCGGAACGCTTTTGAGGCGTCATTGCGTGCGGGCCGTACCCTAAGCCATTTCGGTCAATTTGCATTCACAGACCCAAGTGATAAGAACCTCCTGACAGGCGGCAAGACCTGTTT
>JBCDEN010000116.1:0-8570 GCA_039179715.1 Pseudomonadota bacterium | reverse complement strand
CTTGGAACACGCTTTCAGACGAGAAACGTGACGAACTTCTGAACCAAGTCGCCGGTCTCCCGACAGAACGCCCCAGCGACAAGGAAGAAGCAAAGCGGTTCGATCTGTTGATGTTTTCGCTCGAGCTCACGGTTCTGAAGGCATCCCCAAGCTTCGAGCGTTTGCGAAAGCAGTTGATCGAAATTGCCTCCGCATTGGAAGAACAAACGGCAATACCAGCCATTGCAGCTCAGGCTGAACTTATCCAGGAGATCCAGACCGAGGACTGGTGGACCGGTGTCACGGTTCCAATTCTGGAGCTGACAAGACGACGCCTGCGCGATTTGGTTCAGCATATCGACAAGAAGAAAAAGAAGATCGTCTACAGCAATTTCGAGGACGAGATCGGTCCGGGCAGCACGATTGATCTGCCCCAGGCAGGCGATGTTGACTACCGCAGGTTCAAACGCAAGGCGCGGCACTTTCTGCTCGACCAGGAAGAGGATCTGGTGTTGCAGAAATTGCGGCGCGGCAAGCCTCTCACGGGCACCGACATCAGCCATCTGCAGACCCTCTTGAGAAACGCTGGCGTCGGGGAAGAAGAACAACTTGAACACGCAGCAGACCTTCACAACGGTCTCGGCCGTTTTATCCGCTCCCTTGTTGGCCTGGAACGAAGCGCTGTTGCCGAAGCTTTCAGCGAGTTTACGGCAGGGTCCGGTGCTACAGCTGACCAGATTGAGTTTGTCGGCCTGATCGTTGAGCACCTGACCGAGAAGGGTGTGATGGAGCCGGAAATACTCTATGAGAGTCCCTTTACAGATATCGCTCCAAGCGGGTTGGAAAATGTCTTTTCCATTCAGCAGGCCGACAAGCTGTTTGAGGTCATAAAGGACTTCAATGAGAGCGCTGTCGGCTAAGAATGCCGGACCAGGCAACGCCAATCGGCAGAGTGCAGACTGCGCCCAGGCACCGTTCGACCCGGCACCAAACCTGGTTTCATTGCAGTTTCATTTCAATGAGAACCAACCGCATTTGCTAAGCTGTTGAGATTGTTGGTCGGGCAGGCCGGATTTGAACCGACGACCCCTTCACCCCCAGTGAAGTGCGCTACCAGGCTGCGCTACTGCCCGAACGGGTCCTACCTATCTTGTTCGCTTTCCGAGCGCAAGCGGCTTGTTGGGATCGGGAGAGGCTTTGTTAGCCCGTCCGGTTTCTGGTCCGCGCATCTGGGCGAAGCTGCCGGTTCTCGAGCCGGTCGGCGGCGATCAGGCCCCAGGCAAGCCCGTAAAGCATATACATGTGCCGCCAGCGGTCTGTGTCGATGATCACCGACAGAATCAGATGCGCGACAAACACGGCAAAGACGCAGTGGATGAACCCGGTCCACGGCCGCGACTTGAACAGGAGCGGGACCATGGCTGCAAACGTCCAAAGCGCCAGCACGATATAGGTGACGCCGCCGAGCCAGCCATAGGTGGTGAAGCTCTTCAGGTAGACATTGTGCGTGTCTTCGGGAAAGTAATTGCGGAAGCCGAGCGGACCGAGGCCGAGCGGATGTTCCATGACCAGCTGAAATCCGAGCGCGTAGCGGGCAAAGCGGCCGAGCCGGGCGCTGTCGTAGTCCTGAACCAGGCGGGCCCGCTGTTCGAACATCTGCGCGACCGTATCGATCGACAGCGCAGCCGCCAGCAGGGCGAATACGGCCAGGACGCCGGCAAATCCCATCATGACCAGGCGCAGTCTGCGACGGCTGCTGCGCTCCGTCACCAATGCAAGGAAATAGATGATCAGCGCACCCGCAAAGAGCACGCCCCAGGCGCCTCTGGAAAAGCTCAGGAAAATCCCGAGCAGCAACACGGTGAGCGGCACGAGCAGAAATGCGTTTTTCAGAACCGAGTCCCGCAGGAGCTTCTGGATGATCAGCAGCGTCGGCAGCACCAGAAACGGTCCGAAAACATTCGGGTCCTTGAAGGTGCCGCGCGCCCGGTCATAAAGCGTGAAATAGTCCGCGCCCGGGAACAGCTGAAAATAACCGGCGATGCCGATCAGAGACACCAGCACCGCACTGATCGTGTATCCGTTCTGGATGATGCGGAACCGCTCCGGTTTTTCAGCCAGGATCGCTGCATAGAAGATGGCGGTGATCGCCAGAAAGCTGGAGACCGCCATGTACATGGAGGCATCGCCGAAGTCCTTCGCGATCGGGATCGAGGCAACGCCGCCCGTGATATAGAGCATCAGGCAGATGATCAGGGGGCCGAACTCGCGGCGCAGCTTCAACCCGCATGCCAGCCAGACCACCGTGAGCAGTGCCATGTAGAGTTCGTAAGGAGCAGGTTCCTCGATCACGAATCCGGACAGGAAGGCCGCCAGCCAGAGCGCACCGTTGCCGACGCTCCTGACAGGCAGGCCAATGGGCGCATGGGGGGCATATGCGCCAGGATATCCTGCCGCAGCGCTCAATAGGCGTTCTCCGTATTGAGCAGCCGGAATGGCGTCAACAGCAGGATCTTCAGGTCGAACAGGATCGACCAGTTCTCGATGTAGTAGACATCGCACTCGACCCGCTTCTCGATCTTTTCCTGCGTGTCGACTTCACCGCGCCACCCGTTGATCTGCGCCCAGCCGGTCACACCCGGCTTGACCTTGTGGCGGGCGAAATAGCCGTCGACAACATCGTCCCAGGTCGTGTTGTTGGTGTGCGCATTGACCGCGTGCGGTCTCGGGCCGACAAGCGACAATGTGCCGGACAGGACGTTGAACAGCTGCGGCAGTTCGTCGATCGACGTCTTGCGGATGAACCGGCCGACGCGGGTCACGCGCAGGTCTCCCTTGGTGACGACCTGCTTGGCGTCGGGATCCGACATCTCGGTATACATGGACCGGAACTTCAGGACCTCGATGATCTCGTTGTTGAAACCGTAGCGTTTCTGACGGAACAGGATCGGGCCCTTGCTGTCGAGGCGGATGGCGATCGCCGCCGCAATCATCAGCGGGAAAAGCGCCACGATCGCCATGGAGGCGAATATCAGATCGAAGATGCGCTTTCCGACCATGTCCCAGTTGGCAATCGGTTTTTCAACCACATCGACGAAGGGAACCGTGCCGATGAAAGAAGTGCCCCTGTTGCGGAAGCGGACCTTGTCCGTGTGCGCCGACAGACGGATATCGACGGGCAGGATCCAGAGCTTCTTCAGAAGCTGCAGCACACGTTTTTCGGCCCGCAACGGGATGCACACGATCAGCATGTCGATCCGCGCAAGGCGGGCAAACTCGACAAGATCGCTGATATTCCCGAGCTTCGGATAGCCGTCGACCACCGGCGGCGACCGGTCGTTGGCCCGGTCATCGAATATACCGCAGATGCGGATGTCGTTGTCGGGCTGGGCCTCGATATCGTGGATCAGTTCCGCCGCTGCCGTACCGCCGCCCACGATAATGGCGCGCCGTTCCAGGCGGCCGCGCGTCATCCAGTGGCGCACGAGGGAATAAACGACAAGGCGCGACAGGCACAGCCCCGTCAATCCCAGCGCAAACCAGGCCCCGATCCACGGATCGGGCAGTCCGGAACCGATGCCCGTGGTTGATCGCAAGAGGGCAAACATGGCAAAGACCAGCGTCCAGCCGGCAGCAACGCGTCCGAGTTGCGAAAGCCCCTGGCGCATCACCGAGACCTGATAGACGTCGGCAGCCTGGAAAAAGGCGAGCGTGAACAGAACGGCGGCAAGGGCTGCAAAGAGCGCGGACCAGCCGGCCTCGAGCACGCCGCCGCCCGCAAAGACAGCGGCACCTGCGCCAAACAGGATCAGCAGGACGTCGGTCAGCCTGACGAGACCTGTCAGGACGGGAACCGAAACCCCTTTCCCGCCGAGGCTTTGGGCAAGCTGAAGCGCCGCAACGGACAGGCCGTTTTCCGCCGTCGGCATCCCATGAAAGTTCTCCGGTCCGAATGCGCCGTTGACGCTGTGCCGGAACTGCTTTTCCAGATTCTGCCGTAGATCGACACCGGCATTCACTTCCGGTTCCATGCGGACAACCTCGGAGGGTTTCAGGGCTGGATTGCTCATTATCGGTTGCTCGATCTGGCGTAAACGGACTGAGGCCTGCTGCGCGCCGTGACGGTTTCCTGCGCCGCGGAAACGGAAACCTCTTGCGGTTTGAGGCCCTTGAGTTCCTGGTAAAGCGTCGTGATCCGGTCGCTCATGAGCTCAACGGAAAAGGTCTCGGCGAGACAGTTGCGCAGCTCCCTGGCGTCGGCGGACATGCGCTCCGGTTCCGACAATGCATTTTCCATCGCGACCGTAAGCTTGCCGATATGGCCGGGTTCAATCAGCCGGTCGGCGTATTTTCCGAAAACCTCCGGGATGCCGCCGACACGCGTTGCGATCAGGGGGCGCTGCGCCGCCACGGTTTCCAGGATGATGTACGGCATCGCCTCTGCGCGCGAGGGGACCACAACCGTATGCGCCAGTCTGAAAGCCTCGGACGCGGGCAGGGCGCCGTGGAACGTGATCGATTTTTCCAGCCCGAGTGAGGACACCAGTCTCCGGTAGCGCTCCTCGTCCGGCCCTTCGCCGACAATGTGGGCGCTCGGCGCGGTGCCTGTTTTCAGGCGGATGTTGTATAGCGCCTCAATGAACAGATCCGGTCCCTTGAGATCGCGCAGCATGCCGATATAGAGGAAATCCCCCGCATCGCCGCTGGTCTCGACAGGCGTGAACTCGGCAGGGGTCAGGCCGTTATAGACCATGCGGGTCCTGGCTTTAGGAACGCCGACCTTGCTCTCGTAGGCCGCCGCCTCGTAATCCGAAACGAAGACAATGCCGTCGGTAAGGCGACCGAGAAGGTATTCCAGATTGTGGTAGACACGGCCCTCGAACCGGTTCGGGTCGTAGTGCAGGCTGCCGCCATGCGGGCAGTAGACGCGGGCAACCTTGTTGCCGCGCAGCCGCAGGACCGTCCCGATCAGCCGGGCGTAGGCTCCGCCTTTCGCGCCGTGTCCATGCAAAACGTCCGGACGAAGGTCGCGTACATGGCGGTAAAGCGCCAGTGCCGCCGACATGTCCTGAAGAGTGAGCTGCCGTTGCATTGGGAAGCGTGTCAGGCCGAGAGAAAGCCTTGGCCTGATCTCGTCCATCAGCTTGTTGTCGAATACGCTGCCCGTACTGCTGTCACAAATTACGCCGACATCATGCCCGGCTTCCGCCTGCGCGGTTGCCAAATCGCGTATATGACGGAAAATCCCGCCAATAGGCGAACGGACACAATGCACGATCCGCATTGGGGTCGTTGTCATGGTGCAGTTTCCCTGTTCTTACCCCCGGGTTTCTTTTTGAACCCGTAAGGTATTGAGGCTGCACCGTATCAAACGGAGGTGAGTCCACAGTTAATGGCGGGACGCTTTAGAAGTAGCGTTCCCGGACGTAGATTGTGTCGCCGGGACGGATCGGGTCCGAAATGGGAACACGGCCGTTTAGAATTTCCCCATTAATCTGCCTGGTGATATCGACGTTGGTTTGCTGTGCCCTTGAGCTGAAACCGCCTGCCGTCGCGATGGCATTCTGAACAGTCATGCCCGCGACATAGTTGTACTGGCCTGCATCTTGCACTTCACCCATCACGAAGATCGGGCGATAGGTATCGACTTCCACGGAAACATCCGGATTGCGGATATATCCCTGCCGCAATTTAGCGGCAATCTCAGACGCAAGGCCCTGCTGGGTTTTTCCTCTGGCAGCAACACTACCGACAAGCGGAAAGGAAATATATCCAGCCTGATCAACGACATAGTTGTTTGAGAGGTCGTCTTGTCCAAACACGATGATGCGCAGCCTGTCGCTGGAATCCAGGCGATAGGGCTGTGTCAGCGTTTCATGAAACGCCGTTGGCGGCTGTCTGTATCCACTGCACGCGGCAAGGCCCAGGCACAAGGCCAGAACAACAAGCGCTCTCGTACGCATCAGCGACTCTCCTACAATTCCAGGACAGCATCGCGTGTTATGGTTAATTGAGCGTGAAGAGCGTTTTTGAGAAGGCCTGCCAAAACAACCGAGGCAGATGCAATGATTAACGCCGGCAAACGTGCAATTGCAGAAAGCTTAACCGATCGCTTACCCTAATTCGCGATAGTTTGCCGGAATGTGGAGACAAAACGCAATGAATGCTGATCGGCAGACTCATCCCGAAGACGACATGGCGCTTGATCTTGGCGGATTGCTGCGCGCGATCGGCCGCGCTATGGGCTGGCTTCTGCCACTGACGCTGTTCGTCGCGGCCGCCGTCTTTGTCGGATTGCAGTTTGTCGCCCCCAAATACAAGAGTGAAGCGCGGGTTCTGATCGAGAGCACGGACAACAAGTTCCCCGGCGCATCGCGCGGCATTGAAGAGGAAAGGGCGATTCTGGACGCGGAGGGTGTTGCCAGCCAGGTGCAGCTTCTCATGTCCGCCGATCTGGCGCGCAGAGTGGCGTCCAAGCTGAACCTTGCCGCGATCCCCGAATTCGATGCCAGGGGCGATGGGTCTTTCATCGGCGATCTGCTCACCGCGATCGGCCTGAAAAGCGACACGGCAGGAAACAGCGCGGAGGAGCGGGTCCTCAAGCATTTTTACGAAAATCTCGACATCTATCAGCTCGAGGGTTCCCGGGTCATCGCAGTCGATTATTCCGCGCAGAACCCCGTTCTGGCCGCAAAGGTCGCCAACACCATTCTGGATGAGTATCTTTCCTTGCAGTCAAGCGCCAAGCGGGAGACGACGGAGCTGGCATCTGCGGCGCTTGAGCCGCAGATCATTGAATTGCGCAAGGAGGTCCAGTCGGCCCGCCAGGCAGTCGCGGATTTCAGAGCGCGCGCGGATCTCCTGATCGGCGCCGACAACATACCCCTGAGCCAGCAGCAACTGGCCGAAACCAGCAGTGACTATTCCGCGGCACAGGCGGCAAAGGCCGAGGCGCAGGCGAAAGCGGACCTGCTAAGGGAATTGCTCGATTCCGGCGGGTCGCTTGAAACGGCAAGCGATGTGCTCAACTCGACCTTGATCCAGCGGCTGCGGGAACGCCAGGTCGAGATACAGTCGAACATTGCCGAATTGTCGATCACGCTCCTGCCGAACCATCCGCAGCTTCGTTCGCTGCAGTCGCAGCTGGCCGACTACGGCAGGCAGATCCGGTCGGAGGCCAGCAAGATCCTGCAAGGTCTGGAAAACGACGCGAAGGTCGCCAATCAGCAGGCGCTTGCCCTCCAAGCGCGTCTTGAGGAACTGAAGACCGCGGCAGCGCGAACCAACGCCGACCAGGCGCGCCTGAGCGAACTGGAGCGTGAGGCGAACGCCAAAGCAGCCCAGCTCGATCAGCTCATGCTCAGTTTCCAGGAAGCTGATTCCAGGCTGCGCGCACAGGTTCTGCCGGCAGATGCGCGCATCATCTCGCGCGCCAGCGTTCCCGTTGAGCCTTTCGCGCCAAAGATCATTCCAAGCACGATCATCGCCGCGCTGGTGACCTTCATACTTGGCTGTGCGCTTGTCCTGATGCGTGCCTTTCTTTCAGGCAACGCCCTGTACAGGGTCAACCCCGCCAGCGCTTCGGCATCGCCGTATATGGATGGTCAGCCGGATCGGCGTGCACCGTCCATGGCACCTGACTCAAACGGGCAATTCATGAGCGCGAACGTTTCTGCGCGTGATCCCCTGGGTTGGTCGCCCGGATACGGGCTTTCCTCGGCAAGTTTTGGACTTTCACCCGACATGCGGCGCGAGCAACAGCGGACGCAACCGCCGGGTTCAGACAGTGTCGTTGAGATTGCGGGCGTTCCTGCGTCGGCACGGCGGACGCGTCACAAGGGTGAGCCTGTCGATGTGAAGACCGACTACGATCAGGACGTGTCGCCGGACTGGTTGGACAATCTGCCAAGCAACGAGGACGATCCCCTCGAAAGGGACGAAGCAAGACCGACGATGGACAAGGACGACGCGCTTGAGCCGCTGGCAAACAAGACCCCTGAAATACCCTGGAAAAAACGGCAAGAGGCATCCTTTTCCAAGGACATCGAAGTGACGGGCCGCATCGTTGTTCTGAGCGTCGATGATGAAAAGCTGTCGCACGACCTGGCCTTCGATCTGGTTCGCAAGGCAGCCGGGAAGGGCGCTCCATCGCTTGTTGTCGAAGTCTTCCCCGATCTGGCCGACAACCGGGCCGCCGAGGGGTTCTCGGACGTTGTGTCCGGACGGATGCCGTTCGCAAAGGTCGTTTACCGGGATGCGGTGTCGAAGGCGCATATCATCGAATCCGGCCGCTTCGCCATCACCGACGACATGGTCAGATCCGACCGCTTCAGGCTCGCCCTGGACGCGATCAAGTCCACCTACGAAGTTGTCGTTGTCGATCTTGGCGCGATTGACGGGTCGTTCGCAAGCGCGCGCATGCTCAGCTTTGCCGATCGCGTCTTCATTGCAGCGAGCGCGCCGGATCATGGCCACGAGCTGCAAAGCGCCGCCAACCTACTGGCACACAATACCGGAGCTCGGGTGGATGTCCTGATTGTCGGGGATACCAGTCCGGATCCCCGCCGGAACGGTGATGGCCACGCTGCTTG
>JBCDEN010000748.1:0-2261 GCA_039179715.1 Pseudomonadota bacterium | reverse complement strand
CACCAGTTCCTCGATCAATTGCGACAGCGACATGATTGCGAACGGGTGCTCCGCATCGCCGGACAGTGAACGCAGCTTGGCGAGTATGGCGCGACATCGTTCGGACTGGCTGCGCAACAACAGGACATCGTCGCGCCAGGGACTGTCGGCCGGTATTTCCGTTTCGAGTTCCTTCGATACCAGCGCGATTGTGGAAAGAGGCGTGCCGAGTTCGTGGGCCGCGGCGGCGGCCAGACCGTCGAGCGCATTCAGATGTTGCTCACGAACCAGCACCAATTCCGTTGCGGACAGGGCATCGGCGAGTTTACGCGCTTCATCCGCCACACGGAATCCGTAAACACCCATGAAAGCGATGCTGAGGAGCAAGGCCACCCAGACGCTGGCAACATAGAGGACCGGAAACTTGGGCGGCGCATCGCCGTACCAGGGAAGCGGCCAGTGATCGACTGCAAGCACGGTGGCGGCAACGGTCGCGCCGAGGCCGAGAAGCAGCGTTTTCCTGGGAGGCAAGACCGTTGCCGATACCATGACCGGCGCAAGCAGAAGGAAGGAAAACGGGTTCTCAAGGCCTCCCGTGAGATAGAGCAAGGCGCTCAGTTGGATAACATCGTAGGCGAGAAGCCAGGCAGCCTGCGTTTCGGTCAGGCGCAGATTGCCGGGCCACCGCGCCTTAAGGACGATGTTGACCAGGGCGGAGCAGGCAATCAACGCGAAGCACAGAACAGCCGGAAACTCGAACCCCAGGCCGAAACGGACACCCAGTACGGCCGCCGACTGGCCAGCTACGGCAAGCCAGCGCACCCGGACAAGCGTATCCAGCCGAACGGCTTCGCCGCCATGGTTCACCTGGGAGATCAAGCCACCGGGCATCGTGTTCCTTAAAGCGCTCTAATCGCGCTTAGTACGTCCGCCGGGGCCGACCGGACCGCAGTCAGCGAAAATGTTGACGCTCAGTCCGGGCCGGGCGGCTCAAAGCGCCGCCCCATCAGTAGTGACCCGTATGGACGGTTCGATCGGGCCCGGCATCAGCCCGATCGGCGCTTTGAGTGTGCCATATTAACAATATCCTGCGGGATAATGCCGCGTACAAGCAGGCAATTCGCCCAGGTACCCTTGCATATCTGTCATTTTATTGCCTATCCTTTTTGCACTGCAATAATCGCCAGTCCGCACGATTATCCTCCTTTCCCATGGCAAGACAGTGCGGTCCGGCCGGGTCGGGAGTTATGAATGTTCTACCATCTGCACGAGCTGACACACGCGGCGCTGAGCCCCTGGCGCGCGGCGGCGGACGTGGCACGATTGTATTTCAAGAACCCGCTGAACCCCTTGACCCATACCACTTACGGCCGCTCCATCGCCGCTGGAATGGAACTGTTTGAGCGGACGACGCGGCGCTACGGCAAACCGGAATTCGGCATCGAAGAAACGACCGTCGGCGGCGAACGCGCCCGCGTTCAGGAAACGACAGTGTGGACCCGGCCGTTTTGCTCGCTCACGCGGTTTGAACGCATTGTGCCGTCGGGCCGAAAGAAGAACGACCCGAAGCTGCTAATCGTTGCACCCATGTCGGGGCATTACGCGACGCTCCTGCGCGGGACCGTGGAAGCCATGCTGCCCCGCCACGACGTCTACATCACCGATTGGACCGATGCGCGGATGGTACCGCTCAGCGCCGGTCGCTTCGATCTTGACGACTATGTCGACTACATCGTCTCCATCATCCGGTTCCTGGGAGGCGATGTGCATCTTATGGCGGTGTGTCAGCCGTCAGTGCCCGTGCTCGCCGCAATCGCCCGCATGGAGGAAGATGGCGATCCCTATGCGCCGCTTTCCATGACTCTGATGGGCGGCCCGATCGATACGCGGATCAATCCGACGGAAGTCAATAAACTGGCTGAAGAACGGCCACTCGACTGGTTCAAGCGCAATGTCATCATGAAGGTCCCGTTCCCGCAGCCGGGCTTCATGCGCGACGTTTATCCGGGCTTCCTGCAATTGTCCGGCTTCATGAGCATGAACCTTGACCGTCATATGATCGCACACAGGGAATACTTCTCCCATCTGGTGGCCGGAGATGGCGATTCGGCGGAAAAACACCGGGAATTCTATGATGAATATCTCGCCGTGATGGACCTGACGGCGGAATTCTATCTGCAGACCGTGGATGTGGTGTTACAGCGGCACGCCCTGCCGAAAGGCGAGATGACGCATCGCGGCCTGCCGGTGACGCCGTCAAAGATCACCAAATGCGCGCTTCT
>JBCDEN010000523.1:0-3645 GCA_039179715.1 Pseudomonadota bacterium | reverse complement strand
GCCTCGGCCTTGTTCTGCGAGGCAACGGCAAATTCATCCTGCTGATCGCGGCTGATCTGCCATTTCTCGGCAACGTTCTCCGCTGTCTGACCCATGTGGTACCCGTTGAAGGCGTCCCAAAGGCCGTCCTTGATCATGGTGTCGATCATCTTGTAGTCGCCCATCTTGTAGCCGCTGCGCATATGCGCGGCGTGGGGCGACAGCGACATGTTCTCCTGCCCGCCGGCCATCATGATGTTGGCGTCACCGGTCTGGATCTGCTGCGCTGCGATAGCAACGGTGCGCAAACCGGATCCGCAGACCTGGTTCAGCGTCCAGGCGGTGGAGCTGTCGGCAATGCCGGCATTGATCGCAGCCTGGCGTGCCGGGTTCTGTCCCTGCGCTGCGGTCAGAACCTGACCGAACACGACTTCGTCGATGTCTCCGCCTTCGACGCCGGCCTGTTTCATTGCGGCTTTCATGACGATTGTGCCCAGATCATGCGCCGGGACGTTGGCGAACGAACCGTTGAAAGACCCAACGGGTGTGCGGGTTGCGCTGACAATGACGATATCTGTGGAAGCGCTCATACTACTCTCCAGGACTGATGGCCGAACGGCCGTAGACGGATCGTGCCCGAAGGGCACTTTTCGATCCTCAATTATGGTTGGACTAGAAACCGCCCGGGATACGGTGTCAACCGTAACAGCCCTTATCCGGGAGGTCTTTTCGCATTTGCGGCATAATCCTTTCGTCACCGCACATAAAAAGAGTGGCACGATCCGATACGATTGGCTTAGTCTCTTAGTCGGAGGAGGCGGCACGAGGGCGAAAGCACTGTCGTCACATGGAAAACTAGCCGTAAGGCTGACAGGCGGAAATGACGAATGGCTAAGACAACCGAGCCTACAATCATCAAGAAATACGCCAACCGGCGACTCTACAACACGGGCACCAGCACCTATGTCACGCTCGAGGATCTCGCGGTGATGGTGAAGGGAGAAGAAGATTTCGTGGTCTACGATGCCAAATCGGGAGAGGACATTACCCGGTCGGTGCTCACGCAGATCATTTTTGAACAGGAAGGCAAGGGCCAGAATCTTCTGCCCGTGGCCTTTCTGCGGCAGCTGATCCGCTTTTACGGCGACAGCATGCAGGGCCTGGTGCCAAGCTTTCTGGAATATTCGATGACATCGCTCACCAAGGAGCAGGAAAAGCTGCGCTCGCAGATGAGCGAGGCTTTCGGGGCAACTGCGTTCGACGCGATCGAGGACCAGGTGAAGCGCAACACCGAGATGTTCGAGCGGGCGATGAAAATGTTCATGCCGTTCCCGACCGGTGAATCGGGAGGCTCCTCGAATGCCGGATCAGCCGCCGCCGATGCCAAGAACAGCGCATCCGGCCCCGGCGAGCTCGACGACATGAAGCGCCAGCTGGAAGAGATGCAGAAAAAGATCAACCAGTTGTCGGACAAGTCCTGACACCCGGCCGAGGACGCCAATCGGAATGTGAACCGGCAGGGAACAGGAAGCTGCTCCCTGCCGTGTCCGCCTTTGAAGCCGTCAGCCGCAATCCGCGACCAGGCCGGCTGTCTCGATGCCGGCCACGGCACAGGCTTCGTCGTTTTCGGACGTGTCGCCGGTGATGCCGACCGCGCCGACGGTGTCACCCGCGCCGTTCCTGACCAGAACACCGCCCGGCACCGGTATGATGTTGCCGCCGGCAACGCCGTTGAGGGCATTCACGAAATGAGGGCGCGTTTCCGCGTTGGCGTTCAGCCACCGGGTTCCGGTGCCAACGGCAAGAGCGCCGTTTGCCTTGCCGGTTGCGATCTGGGGCCGCAGGTTGGATGAGCCGTCCTGCCGCTTCAGGGTCACCGTATGGCCACCCGCATCCAGAACGACGACAGTGAGCGGCTTCAGACCCAATTCGGCCGCCTTTGCAAATGCGGCGGAAGTGATGGTCTCTGCCGTTGAAAGTGAAATGCCATTTGCCATTGAATGTCGTCCTTTTGAAGGTTCATAAAGGGTCGGGGCAAACACATCTTTCAAGAAGCTCTAGTTGCGGCATGAGCCGCAGGCGGCCTTGTGCGCCGGATTTGTGTGTTTGCGCATTTGCCAGCCACTCCTTAAGGTGCTGCCCTCAATCAGGGCTTGCTATCAGACCAGAGCGCGGGCGAATAGGTGGCTTCGCCGAGAAACTTCTGCGGCGAAACGGAACAAGTGATGTGAAATTCGGGTTGGAGGAATTCAGTGAAGCGTGATTTTCAGGCCCCCGGCCGCTCGCCGGTCTTTGCGCGTAACGCGGCGGCCGCGACCTCTCACCCGCTGGCGACGAGCGCCGCTTTGGAAGTTCTGCAAAATGGCGGCAATGCGGTCGATGCCGCGATCGCCGCGGTTGCCGTGCAATGTGTTGTCGAACCCCACATGACAGGTATCGGCGGCGACTGTTTTGCGATCGTTACAGAGCCAGACGGCCGCCTGACCGGTTTCAACGGGTCGGGTGCAGCACCCAGGGCGGCTTCGCCGGAGCGGCTCGCGGAACTCGGGATCGAGGAGATTGCCGACACGTCCGCTCATGCCGTCACGGTTCCCGGAGCCGTCAGGGCCTGGGAAACATTGCTGTCCGCGCATGGCACACGTTCCTTCAAGGAGCTATTCAAGCGCGCCATCGAATACGCCCGCGACGGTTTCCCCGTTGCCCCGAGGGTCGCACACGACTGGGCTCAGAATGTTTCAAAACTCGCGGGCGACGAAATCTCCGCGGCGCTCTACCTGATCAAGGGCAAGGCGCCGGAGGCCGGCACCATATTGAAGTACCCGCATCTCGCGGACACACTGGAGCAGATCGCGGAAGGCGGAGCGGATGCGTTCTACAGCGGCGACATTGCCCGGGACATTGTGTCCGCGCTTCAAGCCAAGGGCGGGCTGATGACCGAGGACGATCTTGCCGCGTGTCATACGACTGCCGTCGCTCCTGTCATGCGCGACTACAAGGGCTTTTCCGTCGCCGAACTTCCGCCAAACGGGCAGGGTGTCATTGCGCTGGTGATCCTCGGCATTCTTGAAAAGTTCGATCTGGAAAGCCTGGACCCGCTGGGGCCAGAACGGTTCCATCTGGAAATGGAGGCCTCGCGCATTGCCTATGCGGTCCGGGACAAGTTCGTCACCGATCCGAATTACATGGACGTGTGCCACACGCGGCTGATCGGGTCGGATTACATCGACCAGCTTGCGAGCCTGGTTTCACTCGAAACCCGCGTCTCCCCGCTTCCCGAGGCCTCGCTTTCGCCGCAGACCGACACGGTTTACCTGAGCGTTGTCGACAAGGACGGTCTCTCGGTTTCCTTCATCAATTCGCTGTTCAGCGATTTCGGCTCGGGGATCGTCGCCCCGGCCAGCGGTGTCCTGTTGCACAGCCGCGGCAAGTCCTTCAAGGCTGCGCCCGGCCATGCCAATTCGATCGATGGCGGCAAACGGCCGCTGCACACGATCATTCCCGCCATGGTGCTCAAGGAGGGCGCGCCCTACCTGTCCTTCGGGGTCATGGGCGGACAATACCAGGCCTGCGGTCACGCACATCTTCTGACCAACATCATTGATTACGGCATGGACGTGCAGGCCGCGATCGACTTTCCGCGCATGTTCTTCGATCTGGACACGCACG
>JBCDEN010000858.1:0-1520 GCA_039179715.1 Pseudomonadota bacterium | reverse complement strand
GTCAGCTCCTGTGCCGTGCGGATGCCCTCGGCAATGATCACCGAGTTGAGGACGCCGCGGTTATACAGCGTGCCGCCGATGGAGCCTGCATCAGTCGAGCTGAGGCCTGCATCGACCACGTGCTTCTTGATGTCATCGAGCGCAGGGAAATCACTGCCGACACCGGAGAAGTTCATGGCCTTGTAGCCCTTGGCGCCTTCACCGCCGGCCGCGGCATCGTCATCGCCGGCGGACCACCAGACACCGATGAACTTGTCCATCGGGAAGCGGATCTTCACGGCTTCCTTGATGGCTGTCGGGTTCATTGCACCCCAGCCCCACATCACCATGTAGTCCGGACGGTCCCGGCGCACGTTCAGCCACTGCGATGACTGGTTCTGCATTTCCTTGACGCCAACCGGGTACTGCAACAGCTCGAAGCCGTATTTCTCGGCCAGCTGCTCCAGGAGCGGGATCGGCTCGCGGCCATAGCCGGCATCCAGGAAGATGTAACCGATCTTCTTGCCCTTGAGGTTGTCGAGACCGCCTTCCTGCTCGCCGATATACTTGATGACGACGGAGGCGCCGTCCCAATAGGTGTCCGGCACGTTGAAGACCCACGGGAATACGGAACCGACCGCAGCCGCGGACAGGCCGTACCCCATCGACAGGACCGGGATCTTGTCAACGCCGGCTTTCGGGATCAGCTGCAGCGTGATGCCGGTGGAATACGGATTGTAGACCAGCGCACCCTTGCCCTTGGTTGCCTCGTAGCACTCGACGCCTTTCTGGGCGTTGTAGCCGGTCTCGCATTCCTCGAGCTCCAGCTTCACGCCGCCGATACCGCCGTCGCGCTCGTTGAGCATTTTCAGGTAATCGTGCATCCCGTTGGCAATGTGAATGCCGGACGCGGCAAACGGACCGGTGCGGTAGGTCAGCAGCGGCACATAATTGCTGTCTTCGGCCTGAGCGACCGTCGTTGTGGCCAGGCCGGAAATTCCGACCCCGAGCGCAACAGCGGTTCCCAGCGCAATTTGCTTGATGCGTTTCATGTTTCTCCTCCCATGCGGCTCCGGACCATCCGGCACCGCCAGACCTGTTGCGCCATTCCTCTCCGGACCGGTCCAAATCCGGATGACGTTCAAATTGACTGACCCGCCTAGTAGGGGAAGGGCCAGACCCTGAGTTTCTGCTTCGCGATCTGCCAGAGCCGCGCAAACCCGTGCGGTTCGACAATCAGGAAGAAGATGATGAGGGCGCCGACGATCATGAATGTGACATGTTCGACGGTCTCAGCCGCGATATCAAAGCCGAGCATGCCCGGAATAAACTTCAGAAACACCGGCAGGATCCAGATGAAGGCTGCGCCCATGAAGGATCCGGCCAGACTGCCAAGCCCGCCCAGGATCACCATGAACAGTATCTGGAAGGACAGAGCGATCGAATAGGATGAGGGTTCCGCCGCGTTCAGCCAGAAGAACACCATCATCGCTCCGGCAACGCCGCAGATATAGGACGAGACGGCAAAGGCCATCAGCTTG
>JBCDEN010000587.1:0-3201 GCA_039179715.1 Pseudomonadota bacterium | reverse complement strand
GTCGCCCTGCGCCGTCGAAGTAGCCAAATACATGATCCATGCCGCCGCCGGAGAAGATCGCAACGCAATGGTTGAAGCACTTGGCGCGGGCATGATCGGCCAGACGGCAGACCGAACGGAAGGCGTCGCCGCCTTCCGCGAAAAACGCAAACCGGAATTTCCTGGGAAATAGCAATGAGTGATCTCAACGTCGTCTCCATCAGCGAGGCCAAGATTCCAGCCGAGCCTTTTGTCGCCCGTCACCTGATTGACGGCGCCTGGTGCGGCAGCGCGGATGGATCAACCTTCCAAAGGACATCGCCGTCTCACGGGTCCCTCGTGACGATTGCCAGCAAAGGCGGCAAGGCCGACGCAGACGCCGCAATCGCCGCGGCGCGGCTCGCCTTTGACAAGGGACGCTGGTCACGCACGAGCGGCAAGGATCGCGCAACACTTCTCCTGAAGGTCGCCGACCTGATCGATCGTGAGCGAGAGCGGATCGCTCTCATGGAAACGCTGGAATCCGGCAAGCCCATCAGCCAGGCAAAGGCCGAAATCGAGGGAGCCGCCGACATCTGGCGCTTTGCCGCCGCGCTCGCGCGCACCATGCATGGCGAAAGCCACAACGCGCTCGGGAGCGACTTTCTCGGCCTCGTGCTGAAGGAACCGATCGGCGTGGTTTCCATCATCACGCCCTGGAATTTCCCGTTCCTGATCGTGTCCCAGAAGCTTCCCTTCGCGCTCGCCGCGGGCTGCACCGCAGTCATCAAGCCTTCCGAGATGACACCTGCAACGACCGTCATCATGGGAGAACTCTTGATTGAAGCCGGCATTCCGGCTGGCGTGGTGAATATCGTTCTCGGTTTCGGAGATCCGGTCGGAACCGCCATGACCCGGGACAGGCGCGTCGACATGGTGACCTTCACCGGATCGACAGGCGTCGGCAAGGCCATCGTCAAGGCGGCGGCCGGCACGCTAAAAAAGGTGTCCCTTGAGCTGGGCGGCAAGAACCCGCAGGTGATCTTTCCCGATGCCGATCTTGAAAACGCTGCGGACGCGGTCGCGTTCGGTGTCTACTTCAATGCCGGCGAGTGCTGCAATTCCGGCTCCCGCATCATTGTGCACGAGGACATTGCCGACGAATTCGTGGCGCGGACCATCGCCCTGTCGCGCAAGGTCCCGTTCGGCGATCCGTTGGATCCCTCGACCAAGGTCGGCGCCATCATCACGCCTGAGCATCAGAAAAAGATCGACAGCTATGTTCAGGACGCAAGGGCAGCTGGCGCCGATGTGCCCATCGGCGGCGGCGCGCTCGATGTGCCGGGGCTGAACGGCCAGTTCTACCAGCCGACCGTCGTCACGAATGTAGCCAGTTCCATGGCGATTGCACGCGAGGAAGTCTTCGGCCCGGTGCTCTCGGTGCTGACTTTCCGGACACTGGAGGAGGCCATCGATCTGGTAAACGATGCCGATTACGGCCTGTCGGCTGGCGTGTGGAGCGAAAACGTTCACACCTGCCTGGAATTTGCCCGCCGAGCCAATGCCGGTACCGTCTGGACCAACACATGGATGGACGGTTTCGCGGAGCTTCCCTTCGGCGGCTACAAGGAAAGCGGACAGGGGCGCGAACTTGGCAAATACGGCCTCGAAGAGTTCCTGGAGGCAAAAACGGTCACCATGAAAATCGGCAGATCGCGCGACCCGTGGGTGCCTGCATGACCGCCTTACCGCGAAATCGAGAACGGCCCCTCGGGCTGCAGCAGAACCTGCAGGTCCTCGACGGGCGCGCCGGAGATCCGGCCAAGAAGCACCTTGGCCATCGCCCGGCCCGTCGCGCGCAGGTCTTCGTCAATCGTCTCGATGCGCGGCCGGAAGTGGTTGGAGATCGGCGACGCCCGCTTGGCGACAACATCGACATCCTGTCCCTCGGCCAGTCCCATGTCGTTCAGAAACGCAAGGGTGATCAGCGCACTGACCTCACCAACACAGACATAACCGTCCGGCGCGTCCAGGCCTGTGTGAAGGGTGCGCAGGGTGGCTGCGATGTCGTCGGGCTCGCTGTCCAGATCGACCTCGGTCGGGATCGTCAGCTTCATGCCGTGATCGGTCGCAGCCTGCCGCGCACCGAAGCGCAGATGTTGCCCGAACGTGTATTTCTCGTTCGGCATGACGATGCAGATATGCTTGCGGCCTTTTTCAACGAGGCGTGCGATCGCCATGCGCACGAAGGCTTCATTGTCGAAATCGACAAAGGGATGCGGTGTCATGAAATCGGTGCGCCCGTGCGTCACGAACGGAAAATCGTGCTCCAGCAGGTAACGGGCCCGGTCATCGAAACACTCAGTCCGGGTGAAGACGATCGCATCTGCCAGGGAGTGCCGGCGGATGGAGCGGATGGTTTCAAGCCGGTCGTCGCCCAGACTGTCGGCGGTGATGTTGATGGAGTAGCCCGTTCCGCTGAGCCCTTCATACATGCCGCCGAGAAACTCGGAGGTGAAGCTCAGGAACTCGTGTCTCGGATTGAGCAGGAGGCTGATGACCTTGGTGCGTCCGGTGCGCAGCCTTTGGGCGGCCCGGTTCGGCACATACCCGAGTTTGTCGGCAATTTCGGAGATGCGCTTGCGGGTGGTTTCGGCAATCCTGGGATCGTCCGCGAGCGCACGCGAGACGGTCGTGACGGCGACACCCGCTTCGGCAGCAACCGTACGCAATGTCGGGCGTGCGTGCGCTTCTGCGGCGCTTTCCATCGTCGTTCCAGCGTTTTTCTGCGACATGCCCGTTCCCCTCGACCAGAGGCTTGTAGCTCATACGGTCCGACAAGTCTAATCAGGGAATTTAAAACGTTGCAACAAAGAAAGATGCTGCAGCGCAAAATCGAAATTTATCAATTAACTTCATGTAAAAAAACAAATAATTAATTCTCAGGGAGAACAGATTAAAAGATTGACATTTACGGGGTTTGCAACGTTACAATAGACGTTGCGTGACGAGCGAGCGCGAATGTTCGGCGCTCAAGACGACGACAGGCACGCAAAGGGAGGAAATCCATGCGTAAATTGACGATGATGACGGCGGCCGCCGCTCTTATGGCAGCAAGCACAGCCGTCAAGGCAGAAGACGTTGAAGTTCTGCACTGGTGGACATCCGGTGGTGAAGCCGCCGCGCTGAACGTCCTGAAGCAGGATCTCGAAGGCCAGGGCATCGGCTGGCAGGACATGCCGG
>JBCDEN010000507.1:0-3760 GCA_039179715.1 Pseudomonadota bacterium | reverse complement strand
CCGACTTCCGGGCTCCCGAATACCGCGAAATCAAGATCCTGTCCCTGACCCCGGAAACGGTTGCCAGGCCCGATGATATTTCGGAAGAAGACGCGCGTTACGAATATGAACAAAGGGCGGAGCGCTACTACCAGCCTGAACGCCGCAAGGTTCGCCAGATGTCATTTCCCTCCAGCGAGGCCGCGCGGGAAGCAGCAGCCGAACTTGAAGGCGGCAAAACTTTCGAAGACCTGATGAACGAACGCGGATTGAGCAACAACGACGTTGCACTCGGCACGATGGCCAAGGACGACTTTCTCGATGAAACACTTGGCGACACGGCGTTCTCGCTTGAAGAGGGCGAGACGAGCGGCGCGGTGGAAGGCCGGTTTTCAACAGTCATTTTGAATGTTGAGGAGTTGCTGCCCGAAAGCACGCGTCCTTACGAGGAGGTCAAGGACGAAATCATTCGCGACCTTGCAGCCGAACAGGCCGAGCGGGAAATCCTCGATCTGCTTGACGAAGTGGAAGATGCGCGTGCTGGCGGCGCGCTGCTGGATGAAATCGGAGAGCGGTTTTCGCTCCCCGTTGAAACACCGACCGCCTTCGATCAGACGGGCAAGTCTATTTCCGGCGGCAACGTTGAACTGCCTGAGGCAGAGGGCCTCCTGGCGGCCGTGTTCGAAAGCGACGTCGGTCTTGAAAACGATGTTCTTACCTTCGGCGACCAGGGGTTCTTGTGGTACGAAGTGGACAATGTCATCCCGGAACGCGATCAGTCGCTTGATGAAGTCCGGGACGTTGTCATCGCAGCCTGGAAGGCGGATCAGTCGCGGTCGCGGCTGAGTGAGAAGGCCGAACAGATCCAGGCGAGGCTGGAAGGCGGAACACCTCTTGAAACGCTCGCGGGCGAAGCGGAGCTGGAAGTCAAGCGGGCCGAGAACCTGGCCCGCAATGCTCCTTCCGGTGACTTCGGTCCCGAAGCGATGACGGCCGTGTTCGGCGGACCCGTTGGCACCAGTGCCGTCGCCGCATCGGCCGACGGGCAGCAGATTGTCTTCAAGGTGGCCGAAGTGGCTGTGCCCGATTTCGATGCCGCTTCGTCGGCAAATGCAGCGCTTAATCAGCAACTGTCGCAGCAAATAAGCGACTCACTTCTCGGACAGTTCATCACGGACCGGCAGAACGAGGCAGGTGTCGAGGTCAACGAGGTCGGCATTTCACAGGCAATCGGTCTGAACCCGCAGTGACGTGACCTGGAACGGACGATGAGCATGACCACATTCAAGGAATTCATTGCCAAGGTCGCAGATGGTCAAACGCTGACGCCGGAAGAAGCCCGACAGGCCTTCGATGCCATTCTGTCCGGTTCGGCAACACCCTCGCAACTGGGTGGCTTCCTGATGGCTCTGCGCGTGCGCGGCGAGAGCACCGCGGAGGTGACCGGTGCGGTCGCAACGATGCGTTCCAAGATGTTGACCGTTGATGCTCCGGACGATGCCATGGATATCGTCGGTACCGGCGGCGACAGTTCCGGCAGTTACAACATATCGACCTGTACGGCGATCGTCGTCGCCGGATGCGGTGTGCCGGTGGCCAAACACGGCAACCGCTCCCTGTCCTCCAAGTCCGGGGCAGCCGAAGCGCTCTCCGAGCTTGGCGTGAATATCGACGTCGCGCCGGAGAAGATCTCGGACTGCATCCGCAAGGCGGGCATCGGCTTCATGTTCGCACCGCTGCATCATGCGGCGATGAAGCATGTCGGCCCGACCCGCATGGAACTGGGAACGCGGACAATCTTCAACCTTCTCGGTCCCCTTTCCAACCCGGCAGGCGTCAAGCGCCAGATGGTGGGTGTTTTTGCGAAAAAATGGCTCGATCCGGTCGCTCATTCCCTGAAGGAACTGGGCTCGGAAAAAGCCTGGATCGTTCACGGATCGGACGGCATGGACGAGATCACCACGACCGGCCCGACATTTGTCAGCGAGCTCAAGGACGGTGCCGTCAGCGCATTCGAGATCTCGCCGGATGATGCTGGTCTTCCCCTGGCAAGGGCAGAGGACCTGAAAGGCGGGCTGCCTGCGGAAAACGCAAAAGCGCTTCGCGAGGTTCTGGCCGGTGCCAGGAACGCCTATCGCGACATCGTTCTCTTCAATGCCGCAGCCTCCCTGATGGTGGCCGGCAAGGCTAAGGACCTGAAGCAAGGCGTGGAAATGGCCGCAGCAAGCATAGACGACGGCACATCGGCCGAAACTTTGGAAAAACTGGTCGCAGCCTCAAACGGGTAGCACAATGTCTGACATCCTTCAGAAAATCGAAACCTACAAGCGCGAAGAAATCGCTGCCGCGAAGGCCGCAACGTCGCTTGAAGACCTCAAAAGCCGGATTGCCGACCAGTCGCCTCCCCGCGGCTTCCAGGCCGCAATCGAGGCAAAGCACGCGGCCGGCAATCATGCACTGATCGCCGAAATCAAGAAGGCCAGTCCTTCCAAAGGTCTGATCAGGGAAGACTTTGATCCGCCGCTTCTGGCAAAGGCCTATGAAGACGGCGGAGCCGCCTGCCTTTCGGTACTGACGGACACGCCGTCCTTTCAGGGAAAACCGGAATTCCTGACCGCGGCCCGGGAGGCGGTGGCGCTCCCGGCGCTGCGCAAGGATTTTCTTTATGATCCCTACCAGGTCTTTGAGGCCCGTGCGTGGGGCGGTGACTGCATTTTAATCATTCTGGCCGCCATTGATGACGCGACCGCCAGTGAACTGGAGGAGACCGCCTTCAGCCTCGGCATGGACGTTCTGCTTGAGGTCCATAATCTGGAAGAGCTTGAGCGCGCGCTCAAACTGTCTTCGAAACTGGTCGGCATCAACAACCGGAACCTGAAGACGTTCGAAACCCGGCTCGAAACCAGCGAAGACCTTGCGCCCCGTGTGCCTGCCGACAGGATCGTCGTCGGTGAATCGGGCCTGTTCACACCGGACGACCTGTCCCGCATGAACA
This sequence comes from Pseudomonadota bacterium, assembly GCA_039179715.1. Lineage (GTDB taxonomy): Bacteria > Pseudomonadota > Alphaproteobacteria > Rhizobiales > Stappiaceae > Roseibium. The sequence continues at coordinate 786 of JBCDEN010000507.1, read as the reverse complement.
CGGTCGGGATATCCACCTTCCTGATCGGTGAGAGCCTGATGCGCCAGAGCGACGTCGCAGGCGCCACCAGGAACCTGCTCGCGCGCGCGCCCTTGTCCGCAACGGTCTGAAACATCATGTCCGAGCAAGACCAAAGACTGACGCATCTGGATGAGGCCGGCGCCGCCAACATGGTCGATGTCTCGCAAAAGGAAAGCACCCACCGGATCGCGGTTGCGCGCGGAACGGTCACGATGCGCACCGAGACGCTGGATCTCATCCGCTCCGGTAATGCCAAAAAGGGTGACGTTATCGGCACGGCGCGGATCGCCGGCATTCTGGCTGCCAAGAAAACCCACGAACTGATCCCGCTGTGTCATCCCCTGATGCTGTCGAAGGTCAAGGTGGATATTGAGCCGGATGATGAACTGCCAGGTCTTGTCGTGACAGCCACCACAAAGGTCAGCGGACAGACCGGGGTGGAAATGGAGGCGTTGACCGCCTGTTCCCTTACCTGTCTGACGATCTACGACATGGCCAAGGCCGTCGATCGGGGCATGGTGATCGGCGACATTCGACTGGTTGAAAAATCCGGCGGCAAATCGGGGCACTGGACACTCGAAAAAGACGGCAGCGAAGGCGGAACCTGATGAGCCTGATGCCGGTGGCCGAAGCGCTGCAAAAGCTCCTTTCGGATGTTGAAACACGCGAGACCGAACACGTGCCGCTGGCGCAGGCAAACGGACGGACACTGTCTGAAAACCTGGTGTCAAAGCGCACTCAGCCGCCTTTCGCAGCCTCTGCAAT
>JBCDEN010000750.1:0-2257 GCA_039179715.1 Pseudomonadota bacterium | reverse complement strand
GTTTGGTAAACTCAAAAACTGGAGACGGATCGCAACACGATACGATCGGCTCGCGACAAACTACCTCGCCGCAATTGCTCTCGTCTCAATCGTTATTGCATGGTGCTGAATGAGTCCTCAACCTAATGCCCGCCCTGCACCGCACCTTCGGGCATTTCTGCAGCATTCAAAAGCGCGACCAGGAGCCGTGCCGGATCGACCGGGCCAGGAAGGGTGATGCGTCCGAGTGGCACTTGCTGAAACCCGAACGGGCTGTAATACGGCGCATCCCCGACAAGAAGAACGACCTTGTCGCCTGCCTGTGCGGCCGCATTCATCGAAGTCCGCATCAGCGCCTTGCCAAGCCCCCTGTTCTTGAAATCCGGCGAGACCGTCAACGGTCCAAGCAACAGGGCCTCCGTGTCGCCAATAAGGATGGGCGACAGACGGATTGATCCGGCAATCTGCGGTCCGACAAGGCTGACAAAAGAAAGGTCCGCCCGGGGCCCAACATTTTCCCGGATGCGAAACGCCGTCCGCGCGAACCGGCCAGGCCCGAACGCATTTGCCTGAAGGTCTTCGATTGCGATGGTGTCGGCGGCCTCTTCCGGCCGGATGACCCAGGTGGTCTGTTTCATGAGAATGGTCCTGCACAAGCGATCTTAAAACAAGCGCGCCTGCCGTGAACCCGAATTGAAAAGCCTTGATGGTCCGGGATGAGGTCAGCCGCGACGGAACGGACGAGACATGTCTCGTCGGTCGGTTCGTCGTCGGAGTGTCAGACCTGCGGTCATGGATCCCAGTCTCTTGATCGACACCGTCGGCAAATACACCGGCGGTCATTCGTGAGGCAAAGCGGTTACCACGCAACATCCTCCCGGTCCAGCGTTTTTTGGAATTCGGGTCGAATGGGATTGTTCATGGATCGCGAACACAGCATTCAATTGATTGATTTCCGGCAAGAGCGCACAACCTATTTCACGACGAAACACGAAGGAGCGCGTCATGGGATTGCTGGTAAACGGGGTCTGGACGGATCAATGGTACGACACGAAGTCGAGCGGCGGCCGGTTTGTCCGAAAGGACGCAGCATTCCGCAACTGGATTACAGCTGACGGCTCACCCGGTGCCAGCGGCAAGGGCGGTTTCAAGGCGGAAGCTGGACGCTATCACCTGTTCGTTTCCTATGCCTGCCCGTGGGCACACCGCACGATGATCTTCCGCAAGCTCAAGGGCCTCGAGGATGCAATCTCGCTGTCCGCCGTCCAGCCGCTGATGCTGGAAAACGGCTGGGAATTTGCCGAGGCGGAGCCACTCACAGGTGCGAAATACGCCTGGAACATCTATGCCGGAGCCGACCCGGAATACACCGGCCGGGCGACGGTTCCGATCCTCTGGGACAAGGAGCAGCAGACCATCGTCAGCAACGAATCGTCCGAAATCATCCGCATGTTCAATTCCGAGTTCGACGGCCTGACAGGCTCCAACCTCGATTTCTATCCGCAGGACCTGCGCGAGAAAATCGATACCATCAACGTCCGCATCTATCACACGGTCAACAACGGCGTTTACAAGTCCGGCTTCGCCACCAGCCAGGAAGCCTATGAAGAAGCCGTAACGGCCCTGTTCGAAACGCTTGATTTCCTTGAAGGCGTGCTCGGCGCCAATCGCTACCTGACAGGAGACCGGCTGACGGAGGCGGACTGGCGCCTGTTCACCACGCTTGTGCGCTTCGATGCCGTCTATGTCGGTCACTTCAAATGCAATATCAGGCGGATCATCGACTACCCGAACCTGTCCAACTATCTGCTTGAGCTCTATCAGGTTCCCGGCGTTGCGGAGACCGTCGACATGGCCACGATCAAGGAGCACTATTACGGCTCGCACGAGAGCGTCAATCCGACCAGGATCGTGCCGGTCGGACCGGCTCTCGACTTTCTGAGGCCCCACAATCGGGAGCGGCTTCCGGCGGCGGCGTGAACGGATCAGGGTCTTAAGGACAGCTTACCAGTAGGCACCTGACGGAAAGGTCCCGTCCCTGAATTCGGCAAGACGCCGCGCCGTTGCCGGGCTCAGGTTCTCGGGCAAGGTGTCGAGCGCAAAGAAGCGCGCTTCTGCAATCTCTGCATTCGGCGTCAGATAGGCCGCACCTTCTGTCCATGCGCTTAAGTGAAACAGGCCGACATGGTCGCGGCCTGTTGCCTCCCGGTTGAGATACATGCCAATGAGGCGCGCAGCGCTTTGCGCCTCGATCCCGGCCTCTTCCTGCACCTCGCGG
>JBCDEN010000727.1:0-2352 GCA_039179715.1 Pseudomonadota bacterium | reverse complement strand
TTGCCGTCGGTCACAGCCGCATCGACGGCGATATCGGCATAGGTCGCTCCGGCAAGTTCGACTTCCGGACGGCAGGCGGGATAGGCCGACACGGTACGTCCATCGATGACCCTGGCCGCCGTCAGGATCTGCGCGCCGTGGCAGATAGCGGCAACCGGCTTGTCAGCACTCATGAAATGACTGACAGCGGCGATCACGTCCGCATCGAGCCTGAGATATTCCGGAGCCCGTCCGCCCGGGATCACGAGGGCATCGTAGGCGGTGACGTCGATATCGGCGAAGGTCGCGTTCAGCGTGAAGTTGTGGCCGCGCTTTTCGGTATAGGTCTGGTCGCCTTCAAAATCATGGATGCAGGTCGCGACAGCCTCGCCGGACTTCTTGCCGGGGCACACGGCATCGACCTCATACCCCATGGCAAGAAGCGCCTGGAACGGCACCATCGTTTCGTAATCCTCGGTAAAATCTCCCGTGATCATCAGGATCTTGGCACTCATCTCATATCCTCCCGGAGCCTTGAAAACCAATGTGAGCCAAAGCTAGCAGGCAAAGAACGGAAACGGGTATTAGGCGGGTACTACAGGTCAGATTTTCAAACTTTTACTGGAAAACGCCAAGGGCATTGGATCCCTGATCAAGTCGGGGATGACGCCGTTGGATGTGGCGCGCCGTGCGACAGGAGAACAACAAAACGACACCCTCTCCCGAAGGAAACCGGCGCTACCCTCTCGCAAGACCGGCGGCAGCCCCTTTTCATGGCCCATCCTTCAAAACGCGCAGTTGCGCTCCTCAGGACGGGGTGAAGTGGTGGTGCCAGATCTCCAATTGATCGTCATCCCGGACGCAGCGCAGCGGAGATCCGGGATCCACTCATTTCCAGAGCCGGAATTGCGGAAGCGCAAGGTTCTGCCCATCGCTAACGCCTCGCCGCGTTACATTGACTACGTGAATTGGATACCGGATTGAGCGTGGGATGACGCCGAAACTGGAACAATGGGCTGCTGCAGCGCGGCTTTCATCGAGCTGCAAGACTGCGCGGGCGGTTTTCCAACGGGCAACCTTTGCCTTGTGATCGTACAACCCAAGCTCCCAAAATACCCCAAGCACAAATATCGCGAGCAACTCCGAACTTTTCAAGTAGGACAAGAATTGGAGGCCGCCTCACGCCTCCGAAAAATTTCATTTCACCCTTGACCCGCCTCTTTCACGATGCCATAACGCTCGCCGAACCGTACCGTACGGTTCCGTTCATTTCAGCTTCCCTCGAACCAAGACAAAGCACATGCCCGCTGCCGCTTATGACATCGCCACTTCCCGCCCGGACGCCGCGCCCGAGTTTTCGCCGCGCCAGCAGGTGGTGCTGCAGCATGCGTTGACGCTTCTGGTTGAAGGGGGTGAAAAGGCGTTGACGACAGCTGGACTGGCGCGCACTGCGAGTTGCTCCAAGGAAAGCCTCTACAAGTGGTTCGGGGATCGCGACGGCCTGCTCGCCGCGGTCGTCGCCTACCAGGCGAGCCAGGTCCAGTTTCCGTCTGAAACAGGCGCAACCGCCGATGCGGCGACCTTCCGCGCGCATGTCACGGCCTTTGTCGAAGCCCTGCTCGGCGTTCTTTTCTCGGAGACCTCGCTGGCGCTCAACCGGCTGTCCATCGGCCAGTCCAACACCAATTCGAACCGGCTCGGCCACCTGCTTCTCGTGCGCGGCAAACACATGATCTCCGCCCGTGCGCGCACCATGCTGGAAAGCGGGCGACGGCACGGCCTCCTGAAATTCGACGACGCCGAGGATGCCTATCAGGTGCTTTACGGCCTTGCCATCCGCGACGTTCACATCCGGCTCCTTCTCGGCGAAAACGCAAGTCCCGCCGAAAAGGATCTGGCATCCCAGGCGGAAACCGCCGTCGACCGCTTTTACCGGCTGTTCGGGGCCTGACCCCGGCTGCCGGCCGACTGGAGACACCCAGCCAACGAAGACCGGACATCAATTCCGGCTCCAAACATGAACAACGAGAATGCAATCGGGAGAAAGGAACCCATGCGCGTTTATTACGATCGTGACGCAGATATCAATCTGATCAAGTCCAAGAAAGTCGCCATCATCGGCTACGGCTCGCAGGGCCGCGCCCATGCCATGAACCTCAAGGACAGCGGCGTGCCGGACATTGCCGTTGCCCTGCGCGAAGGCTCCACCACGGCGCTGAAGGCCGAGGCCGACGGCTTCAAGGTCATGACCGTTGCCGAGGCGGCTGCCTGGGCTGACCTGATGATGATGGCAACTCCGGATGAATTGCAGGCGGATATCTACAAGGACCACATCGCCGGCAACATCCGCGATGGTGCCGCGATTGCTTTCGC
>JBCDEN010000309.1:0-5616 GCA_039179715.1 Pseudomonadota bacterium | reverse complement strand
TGGGCTCCGGCCTGCGGAGCCGGTCCGAGCGTGTTGCGGCGGCAGATCGTTGTCGGAAGTTCCACACTTTCGGGGCGCTCGCCGTTGATCGCTGTCATGAGGGCGCGGGCCGCATATTGACCCATGCGCCGATGGGGCACGTGAACGGTTGTCAGGGGAACCGGTGCGACGCTCGCCAGCTCGATGTCATCGAAACCGGTGATGGAGATATCGCCCGGAATATTCATGTTCAATGCGGTGGCGGCGCGCAGGGCGCCGACGGCAAGAACATCGTTTCCGCACATGACGGCGGTCGGGCGGACGGTCCGTGACATGAGACTGCGAAAGGCCATGTCACCCTTTTCGATCGAATATTGCGTCTCCTGCACGATCAGGTCCGAAGGGTCCAGACCTGCTGCCTTCATGGCATCGCGAATACCGCTGACACGATCACGCGCCCGGTCATTGGCGGCCGTGTCGGCCGAAATGCAGCCGATAACGGTGTGGCCGTTCTTCAAGACCAGTTCCGCAAGCGCGCGCATGGCAAGCCGGTTGTTGAAACCCACCGACAGGTGCTGTTTGTCCGGATTGGACGCCCAGGTCAGTACCGTGGGGATGTTGCGTTTTGCCAGATAGTTGTAGATCTGCGGATTGCGCTGATAGCCGATCAGCAGCAGGGCATCCGCGCCGCGGACGGTCAACGTTTTTATCTGTTCTTCCTCAAGATCCTCACGGTAGGAGGAGGAGGCGACGAGAAGCGTACAGCCGTTCTGCTGGAGTTCTTCCTGGAAGGCCTGGATGCCGCGTGCGAATATCGCGTTTTCCATGGTCGGGATGATCGCGCCGATGGTGTTCGTGCGCCCGGCGGCGAGTGCGCGGGCGCTGTAATTCGGCGAATATCCCAGCTGATCGACCGCATCCATGACGATTTTCAGCGTCTTCTTGGTGACCCTGTCCGGCGTGTTGAGGCATCTGGAAACGGTTGCCGTGGATACGCCTGCCGCAGCGGCGACATCCGCAAGAGTTGGAACTTCTCCAGTCGTTGAAATCGAGACGTCTTCCATATGTCCAGTTCAGCGTTGTTACGCGGCACGTGTCAAAGGTCCGGACTCCCTTACATGCATTTTCATTTTCAGAGAACGCTTTTTTCCGCTTGCAAATAAAAATGTAAGCGCTTACATTTTCGAAAGCCGGGTTATCTGTTCCTTGGGAGGTGATCATGCTTTTGGCTTTGGCGGCCGTCCTTTTTGCCGCTTTTGTGATCAATGTTTCGATCGGTTCATTTGGTGCAACGCCGTTGCTTGGCAATGTCGGCGAGATGATTTTGCTGTTCGCCGTCTCCATTGCGTTCACCGCAGCAGTCCTGAAGAAAGAAGCAAATAAAAGAACCGGCGAAAAACGGACTTAACTGGAATTTTGGGAGGAAAACATGAAGAAAACAGAAGATCTCGCCTCGCATGAGCGCCGCAATTTTCTGAAGCTTGCCAGTGCTGGCGGTTTCACGGCGGCAGTCGTTGCAGGCGCGGCAGGTGTGCTCTGGTCGGATGAAGCCGTTGCCCAGACCGCTCAGGAAGAGCGGGCGCGGGAACAGGCAGCCGCTCACATCATGACACTTGCCACGGCCTACGTTCTGGGCGCGTCGCGCAGCTATCCGATCATGCAGCTGGACCTGAAGGAAAACATCCAGAACGCGACGAACGGAAAAGTTTACGTCAAGCTTGCTCCGGGCGGACAGCTGGGCGCCGGCGGTGCGCTGGCGCAGGCCGTTCAGGGCGGAACGATCCAGGCCGCGCAGCACTCCCTGTCGAACTTCGCGCCGTTCGCATCGGCCGTTGACCTGATCAACATGCCGTATTTCTGTGGTTCCAACCAGCGCTTCACGAACCTCGTGACGTCCGAGGCCTGGAAAACGGAAGTGCATCCGAAAATCGAGGCTTCCGGCTTTAAGGCGCTGTTCTACGTCGTGATCGACCCGCGTGTGGTGGCCGTGCGCAAGGGCGGCAACAAGGTGATCACACCGCCCGATCTTTCCGGTGTGAAATTCCGTGTACCCGGTTCCGCGATGCTGCAACAGTACTACCGTATGGTCGGTGCAAACCCGACGCCGGTTGCCTGGGGCGAAACACCGTCTGCGATCAAACAGGGCGTTGCCGATGCGCTTGATCCGTCCGTTGGCGCGCTCTACGTCTTCGGCTTCAAGGACATTCTCAGCCACGTCACCTTCACCCAGGCGGTGCCGGACAGTCAGGTCTATTCCATGAACCTGGAGTGGTTCAATTCGCTGCCGGCAGATGTTCAGGAAGGCATCGAATTCGCGGGCGAGATTACTGCTCAGCAGAACCTGGCAAAAGTTCCGGCGGCGCGCGCCTACGCCATGTCCGAACTGGTGAAATCCGGCGTGGAATTCCATTCGTTGACGGAAGATCAACTCGGCGAATGGAAAGCAGCCGGCGGATACCAACGCGAAGAGTGGGATCAGTTCAAGGTTGAGCTCGCCGGTTCCATGGATGCCTTTGGCCGCCTGGAAGAAGCTGCCAACACGATGGGACGCTACTACGTCCACGACGCATAATCACTTGCGTTGATCGGCCAGCGCCAAACGGCGCTGGCCAGATCCCTTTTCAAACATCACCACGCCCGATGACCGCATCAGAATTTTCTGATGGGAACGGCACAGGAGTGCCCCATGTCGAATGTACTTCAAGCCCTGGACCGGAACGGTGAGCGCTGGCTCCTGCTGGTCTTCTACGTGATGCTTGTGCTGACCATGTTCATTGAAGTGGTCCGGCGAGAGGTCTTTGCCTACTCGTCCATCTGGGGCGAGGAAATCGTCCGTTATTCCTTCATTTACCTCGCCTGGATCGGGGCTGCGGCCGCGGTAAAGGAGCGCGGACACATCCGCATTGACGTGATCATGCAGTATGTCGGTCCTCGCGTGAAAGCGGTCCTCTATATTTTCGGCGATCTCGTCATGGCCTTCGTTGCCGTCATCGCGTTTTACTGGTCCCTGGAAACGGTTCTCGTTTCTGCCAAATTCGGCTCCGTGACCCATGGCTTGCGGATCTCGCAGGTCTGGTTCCTGTCCGCCGTTCCGTTCGGCTTCGCCCTGGTGCTGTTCCGCCTGGCCCAGTCCTTTCTTCGTGACATCAAAGACTTTCGTGACGGCCGTCCCGTCTACGAAGGCGACAAACTGTTCGACTGAGGGAGACAGCCATGCTTTGGAATCAACTTCAGCAACAGACCGTCGAACTGGGATGGGATTTTTACGGCCCGGTTCTGATCTTCGTCGTTCTGGTCGCGCTCGCCGTTCCGGTCTGGGCCGCCATCGGAGCAGCGGCGATCGCCATGCTCATGATCTCCGGCGCGCTGCCGCTGTCGCTGGTCGGTGAGAGCCTGTTCCACGGGATCGACCATTTCGCCCTGACCGCCGTTCCGCTGTTCATCCTGACGGGTGACGTTCTGGTCCGCACCGGTCTCAGCCGCAAGTTTCTTGATGTCGCGGAAGCCCTGACCTGCTGGGCGAAGGGCGGCTTCGGGTCCGCGACCGTTCTGGTCTGCGGCATGTTTTCGGCCATCTCCGGTTCAGATGCCGCCGGTGCTGCCGCCGTTGGCCGGATGACCATCGAGCGGCTCGTGGAAAGCGGCTATCCGCGTCCCTATGCCTGTGCCCTCGTGGCCGCCGGTGCCTGTACCGGCATCCTGATCCCGCCGTCGATCGCCTATATCATTATCGGCCTCGTGCTCGGAATTTCAGCCTCGACGCTGTTTCTGGCCGCACTGATCCCCGGGATCGCCATTCTTGTTTCGATCCTCGTGACCAATATCGTCATGAACCGTATCTATGCCTATGAGGGCGGCGGACTGATGACATTCGGAGAATGGGCGGCGAACCTCGGAAAGGCTCTGAAATCCGGCTGGTACGCGTTCATCGTGCCCGGCGTGATCTTCTACGGCATCTTTTCCGGCCGGCTGACGCCAACCGAGGCGGGTGCAGTCGCGGTGATGATCACCATCGGCATGGGCTTCCTTCTCGGAACGCTGAAGCTGTCCGATTTTCCGGCCATGCTTGTGAGCTCTGCCAAGGTCAACGGGGTCATCGTTCCGATCATCGCCTTCTCCCTACCGCTTGCACAGGCGCTTGCCATTCTCGGCGTGCCGCAGGGCTTCGTTTATGCGGTCACGTCGCTCACCAGCGAGCCGGCGATCCTTATCCTGCTGATGATCCTGATCCTGATCGCGGCGGGCTGCGTCATGGAGACGACCCCCAATATCGTGATCCTGGCGCCGATCCTGAAGCCGCTTGCCGATAATATCGGCATGAACGAAATACAGTTCTGTATCATGATGATCACGGCACTCGGTGTGGGCTTCATCACGCCGCCGCTCGGGCTCAACCTTTTCGTGGTATCAGGCCTGACCGGCGAGTCGATCCTGAAGATCGCAGCGAAAGCCGTTCCGTTCGTCTTCTTCATGTTGCTCGTGACGCTGTTGATCGCCTATGTGCCCGCGATCTCCACCACGCTGCTACCTGACATTTACAAGTAGGTTCACCATGACTGTTGAATATTTGAAGAAAGCGGTCCTTACGTCCAAGACCGATGCGTCCGAGACCACCAAGATCGTGCAGGAGATCCTGGACACGATCGAGGAAGGCGGAGATACGGCGGCACTCGACTACGCGGCCAGGTTTGACAAGTATGATGGCGACATCCTGCTCAGCGAGGCGGCAATCGCCGAGGCGGCAGCCAAGGTCCCGGAAAAGCTGAAACGGGATATCGAGTTCGCCCATGCCAATGTGAAGCGGTTCGCCGAGGCCCAGAAAGAAACCTGCCAGGATATCGAGGTTGAAGTGATCCCGGGCCTGATCGCGGGTCAGAAGAGCATCCCGGTCGAGACGGCGGGCTGCTACATTCCGGGTGGCCGCTACAGTCACATCGCCAGCGCGATCATGACAGTGACGACGGCCAAGGTCGCCGGCTGCAAGAACATCATTGCCTGCTCTCCGCCACGGCCCGGTGTCGGCATCAACCCCGCCATCATCCATGCCGCGAAGGTGTGCGGTGCGGACAAGATCCTGGCGATGGGCGGTGTCCAGGGCGTTGCGGCGATGACCTTCGGACTGTTCGGCCTACCCAAGGCGAATATTCTGGTCGGACCGGGCAACCAGTTCGTGGCAGAGGCGAAGCGGATCCTGTTCGGCCGGGTCGGCATCGACATGATTGCCGGTCCGACCGACAGCCTGATCCTGGCCGATGGCAGCGCCGATCCGATGGTCGTGGCTGCAGATCTCGTCGGGCAGGCGGAGCACGGCTACAACTCTCCCGTCTGGCTGGTGACCGATACGCGTGCGCTCGCCGAAGAGGTGATGTCGCTCGTACCGCAACTCATTGACGACCTTCCGGAGGTGAACCGCGACAACGCAACCGCCGCCTGGCGGGACTATGCGGAAGTCATCGTGTGCGACACCCGCGAGGAAATGGCAGCAACCTCCGACGCCTATGCGCCGGAACACCTGACGGTTCAGGCCGAGGATCTGGATTGGTGGCTGAATCGGCTGTCCTGCTATGGTTCGCTCTTCCTCGGTGAAGAGACGACCGTCGCTTTCGGAGACAAGGCATCAGGAACAAACCACGTTCT
>JBCDEN010000476.1:0-3952 GCA_039179715.1 Pseudomonadota bacterium | reverse complement strand
GGATGCGGCTGATCTCCAGTCCGTCTGCAAGCGTGTGGCGTGGCGGCACGGCTGTCATGCGGGTCCTTTAGTTTTCCGGCAGCAGCAGCTTGAAACTGCGTTCGATATCCAGCGCAAGCGCCCGTTGCGCAGCCTTCCGGTCGGATTTTCTCAAGGCCGCGATGATCTCTTCGTGATGGATATGCTCCGGAATCTCGTTCGCGGCGCGTTCCTGCACCACCAGGTTCAGGAACGCGCCGTATTGAAGCCAGAGCGCCTCGACGAGAGGCAGGATCACCCGTGACCGGGCATGACCATAAAGCGTGAAGTGGAAGTCGTAGTTCTGCTTGAGATCCGGCATGCCGCTGTCTGAACGCGGTGCGGTGATGATGCGTTCCAGCGCATCAATGCCGTCTGGATCCAGATGATCCATCGCCTCTTCCAGCAGCAGCGCCTCAAGCGCAAGTCGCGCGGATTTCAGTTCGCGCATCCGTTCCGGGTCGAAGGGTGGAACCTCGAGCGTCCGGCTGGGTGTATCGACCAGGGCACCTTCGGCGACCAGCCGCCGGACGGCTTCGCGCACCGGTGTCATGGAGGTTCCCAGCTGATCCGCAAGCGTTCGCAGACTGACCGTCTCGCCCGGAGCGAATGCACCGCGCGTGAAGGCTTCGCGCAAGGCGTCATAGGCGCTCTCGCGGAGTTTCGACTGGTCTATCCTTGCGATTTTCGGCGCACTCATCTCCGCCCCACGGACCCGTGCCGGGTTTCTTTCCTTGACAACCTCATTTTGTGACATGGTATAAAATATCACAGATCACACGCAAGGCGCCAAACTAAAAAAATGGGCAGCGGTGCCCGGCGAGACGAACGCATATCTGGATGACACGATGTCCGAGAGCGAAGACGGATTCTGGCTCTATGACCTGAAGGTCGAAACGGTCCTCGACGGCCGGACGCCGGTCTGCCGGCACATTGAAGGCGAAAGTTGCTCGGTAGAGGGAGAGGCACTCGTGTTCGACAAGTGTCAGCGTGTCTCCATGTATGCGCTTGCGGCGGTTTTGCCGCTTTTGCCGGCCAAGCAGCGCGATACGCACCCGAACGACTGGATGTCGACCGATGCCGAGGTTGCCTGCGCAGATCCGCATTGCGGCGGACGGTTTCGCATCACGCGGACCGGAAAACGCTGGTTTTCGCATTCGGAAACAACCGGCCTCCCTGAGACCCGCAGCACGCCCTATTGGCAAAAGGAACGGGCCGAATGAGCGTGGAAACGGCAACGCTGCGGCCAGGCTACGACATTTCCCGCGTCATCAAGGGGGGGTGGCAGCTCGCCGGAGATCACGGGCCGGTTGAACGGCAGGCGGCTATTGCCGACATGGAAGCGTTTGTCGATGCCGGTATCACCGCGTTCGATTGCGCCGACATCTACACCGGCGTCGAGGATATGATCGGAGCCTTCATTGCCGACCTGCGCAAGCGCCGCGGGTCCGAGGTTGCCGAAAGGGCGCAGATCCATACGAAACTCGTGCCCGATCTCGAACGTCTGGAAATGCTTTCCGATGCGGATGTCGAAGCGATTGTCGACCGGTCATTGCAGCGGCTCGGGATCGAGCGCCTGCATCTGGTTCAGTTCTATTGGTGGGACACGTCCATCGGCAGCCCCGTGCGCGCGATGGAGGTCCTCAAGCGCTGCCAGGAAAAAGGCAAGATCGCGCATCTTGGCGTCACCAACTGGGACGTCGCGGAAACGGCCCCCTTTCTGGACGGCGGCATCGATCTCGTTTCGACGCAGGTTCAGTATTCCTTGCTCGACCGGCGTCCGGCGAAAACGCTCGTGCCCTGGTCGACGGAGAACAACGTCAGTCTTCTGTGCTACGGCACCCTCGCAGGCGGGTTCCTGACAGACGCGTGGCTTGGGCAGCCCGACCCCGGCTTTGCCTTTGAAAACAGGTCGCTGGTCAAGTACCGGCTGATCATTGACGAGTGCGGGCCGTGGTCGTCGTTTCAGGCTTTGCTGCAAATCCTGAAGGAGATCGGCGACCGTCACGGTGTAGCGCTGAGTTCCGTCGCAACACGATGGGTTCTTCAGCAGCCCCAGGTCGCTGCCGCGATCGTCGGTGCGCGCTACGCACGGCATCTGCCCAAGACGCTGGAGGTGTTCCGTTTCAGGCTTGATGATCGGGATCTCGCGCAGATTTCGGAGTTTCTGGGCACCGCAGCAGGTCCCACCGGGTCGGTCTTTGCGCTGGAGCGCGACAGAAACGGCCGTCATGGGCGCATCATGAAGTACAACCTGAACACACGGCCGGACGATGCGGTGCTGGGGGCGTCCAATGGATGACGCGATCCTCAGGCTCAGCGGCGTCAGCCGGTCCTTCGGGGACTTCAAGGCGGTCGATGATGTCACTCTGGAGATCCGGGAAGGATCGATTACCGGGCTGATCGGCCCCAACGGTGCCGGGAAATCGACCCTCTTCAACGTGATTGCGGGCGAACTGGCACCGTCATCAGGGTCCGTCAGCCTGTCCGGAACGGACGTCTCCCGTCTGCCGCCGGATCAGCGCTTCGCGCTCGGGCTCGGCCGGACATTCCAGATCCCGAGACCTTTCGCACGCATGAGTGTCCTGGAAAACGTCATGCTCGCCCCGTTGAAGCAGACGGGCGAGACGCTGCTCGGCGCCGTGTTTGGCAAAGCGCGCATTCGCGAACAGGAGGAAGCCATCCGCAACCGCGCGCTCGAGGTGCTGGATTTCCTGACGCTGCGCCCCGTCTCCGATCAGCCCGCCGGCAAGATCTCGGGCGGTCAGATGAAGTTGCTTGAGCTTGCACGTGTTCTCATGGGCGATCCGCGGCTGATTCTGCTGGACGAACCCGCTGCCGGGGTCAATCCTGCCCTGACCGAAGTGCTGATCGAAAAGATCGAGGACCTGAACCGTGGCGGCAAGACCTTTCTCATCATCGAGCACGACATGGACTTCGTGATGCGCCACTGCGATCCCGTGATTGCCCTGGCCGAGGGCAAGGTCGTTTTCCAGGGAACGTCGGCCGAAGCCCAGTCCAATCCGGTTCTGCTGGAAGCCTATCTGGGAGCGCCGGTCGATGCCTGATACCCTGCTTCGGATCGAGACGCTGACGGCCGGATACCATCCGGATCTTCCGATCCTGCGCGGCGTGTCACTGCAGGCGAAGACCGGCAAGCTGACCGCGATCATCGGTCCGAACGGCGCTGGCAAATCCACATTGATCAAGGCGGTTGCCGGTCTCTTGTCGATCACCGAAGGCCGGGTCCTGCTCCAGGACAGGCAGATCACCGGCCTGGCGCCGGACCGCCTGTCGCAGGCCGGAATAGCCTATGTTCCCCAGACCGACAACGTCTTTCGCACGCTCACCATCCAGCAGAATCTCGATCTGGTCCTGAAGTCTCACCACAATCCGGCGGAAAGGATCCAGGACCTTTTCGAGCGTTTCCCCGTCCTCGCTGAAAAACGGCGCGACAAGGCCGGATCGCTGTCAGGCGGGCAGCGCCAGTTCCTGGCCGTTGCGCTGGCGCTCGCGGTCGAACCGCGGCTGATCCTCATGGACGAACCCTCTGCGGGGCTCTCCCCCAGGGCCGCCGAGGAGGTGCTCGATCACGTCAGGCAGCTGACCCGGCAGGGTGTGTCCGTGCTTCTGGTCGAACAGAATGTGAAACAGGCGCTCCGGCGTGCGGATCATTGCTACGTTCTGGCCGAAGGCCGGAACCAGATCGATGGTCCGGCGCGGGAGCTGCTGATAGATCCGGCGCTCGGACGGATCTATCTTGGCGGCGAACGGAAGGGGGCGGCATGATCCAGCATCTCGTCGACGGCATCCTTGTCGGTTCCTTTCTGTCGCTGGGTGCCATCGGACTGACGATGGTGATGCACATCCTGCGTTTTGCCAATTTCTCGCACGCGGAACTTCTCTCCATTGGCGCTTATTGCGCGCTGGTATT
>JBCDEN010000097.1:0-9090 GCA_039179715.1 Pseudomonadota bacterium | reverse complement strand
CATCACGCCGCGCAAGCAGCCGAACAAGATCAAGGTCCTGCAGAAGCTTCTGAATGAGATGGGTTACAAGGCCGGACCCGTCGACGGTGTCGTCGGCCGCAAGACCCGCGCCGCAATCGGTCTTTACCAGGAAATCACCGATCAACCGGTGACCGAAAAGGTAACCGACGCCCTGATCGCGCGTGTTCATCAGGATGCAGGCTACGAGAAGAGCCACAATGCTACCTTGCGCATACGCCGCAAGTTCAGGGACATTTATTCCGCACCCGTTTCCATCAAGCACCTGGAACAGGAAATCGGCACGCATGTCTACACTGCGCTTGATTTCGAACAGGGCGAGGGCAGCGTCGAGTGGATCGCGGTTTCCGCAGAAGGCGGACGCGGCGGGCCCTCGGATGACCTGCTGAACCGCATCGACATCCCGGAAAAGGTTGCACGTGATCTTTCCAGGATGCTGACGCCGGGAACGTCGCTGACGGTCACCGACCGGGGCTTCAAGCGCAATACAGGCCTTGGCACAGACTTCGTCGTGATCACGCGCTGACTGCATCAGGTCAGCTGAGAGCCGAAAGGAAAGCCCCCGCAACGCGGGGGTTTTTTATTGTCCGGATAACCGCGTTTTTTGCTTCAAGCGTCACCAAACTGTCGTCTCACTCACGTATCGCAAGGCAATTCACTGGCGCGGCGACCCGGGAGAAAATCATGGCGCAGAGCACGCTTACAGCATCCAAGAAACGGCTCGGCAATGCGGTTCACCGCTCGGAAGCCACGTCGCGCGAAGGCATTCTGGAGCGTCTCTTCACATTCGCGTTCAAGGGCCTGGTCTATCCGCAGATCTGGGAAGATCCGGATGTGGACATGAAGGCTCTGCAGCTGACACCGCAATCCCGCATGATCGCAATCGCATCGGGCGGCTGCAATGTCATGTCCTATCTCACGGCCAATCCGGCGGAAATCACGGCTGTCGATCTCAATCGGGCCCATGTTGCGCTCGGCAGGCTGAAGCTTGCTGCCGCCACGCATTTTCCCAACTATGAAACGTTCTACCGTTTTTTCGGAGAAGCGGATGAAAAGGCCAACATCGCGGCCTACAACCGCTTTTTGAGGGACACTCTCGACGCCGACACCATCGCCTACTGGGAAGGCCGTGACATCGCCAACTGGGGCCGCAAGCGGATCACACTGTTTTCGCGCGACCTCTACCACCACGGGCTGCTCGGCTATTGCATCGGGACCGGTCATCTCGTGGCGAAGCTCTACGGCATCGACCCCAGGCAGATGGTCAAGGCACGGTCGCTGGAGGAACAGCGCAGCTTCTTTGACACTGCCCTCGCACCTCTGTTCGACAAGCGGCTTGTCCGCTGGGCGACCTCGAAGAAAATGTCGCTCTACGGTCTCGGCATTCCACCCGCGCAGTATGATGCGCTGGTCTCGGCAAATGCCGAGGGTGACATGTCCGCGGTCCTCAAGGATCGGCTTGAAAAGCTTGCCTGCGATTTTTCCATGAAGGACAATTATTTCGCCTGGCAGGCGTTCGGGCGCGGATATGCCCCCGGGTCCGGGGATCCAACCGGGGAGTCCGGCCCGCTGCCACCCTATCTGAAACGCGCGCATTTTGAGAAGATCCGGAGCCGTGCTGGCCGCGTCCGCGTTCTGAATCGCAACTTCACCGAACATCTCCAGACCGTAGAGAATGACGGCCTTGACGCCTATGTGCTTCTTGATGCGCAGGACTGGATGACGGACGCGCAATTGAACGCGCTCTGGTCGGAGATCACGCGGACAGCGCGGCCAGGCGCAAGGGTCGTGTTCCGCACGGCCGCCGCGCCGACCTTGCTTCCCGGACGCGTCGCTGCCACGACACTTGACCGCTGGACCTATGAAGAAGCCGAAAGTCTGGAACTGGGCAGACAGGATCGCTCGTCCATCTATGGCGGCTTTCATCTCTATGTTTTCAACGGTTGAGCGGCGGTTCGGAGCCTGACATGAGCGGTGCGGTCGAAACGGCGAGTCTGATGGACGATGTCTATCGACGCCAGCGGCACATTTACGATGTCACGCGCAAATACTACCTGCTCGGCCGCGATCACCTGATCCGGGAACTGAAGCCGCCGAATGGCGGCGCCGTGCTCGAACTGGGCTGCGGTACGGGGCGGAACCTGATCGCGGCGGCAAAGTTTTATCCGGATGCCCGTTTCTATGGACTGGATATCTCCCGTCATATGCTGGAAACGGCCGAAAGGAACATTGCGAGCGCGGGACTGAGCGACAGGATCACCCTGATCGAGGGCGACGCGGCCAATCCACTAGCGACCGAAGACCTGGGTGTGACCGCCTTCGACCGGGTATTCTATTCCTATACGCTCTCCATGATCCCGATCTGGCGGGAAGCGCTGCAGGCCGGGTCAGCCCGTCTGAAACAGGGCGGGCGTATCCATGTCGTCGATTTCGGCCAGCAAAAGCGGCTGCCGCGCTGGTTTGCCAGGCTGCTGTTCACATGGCTGAAGTCGTTCCACGTCACGCCCCGTGCCGAGCTTGAAGACGAACTCCGGTCTTTGGCGTCACGGTCAGGAAGCCGGCTTGAGTTTCGCCATCTCTACCGGGGTTACGCCGACTACGCCGAGCTTTGCAAAGGCCGGAGTGATCAGTCACCGGCCACGAAATAGTGGAGCGTTCCGTCCGGGCCGATGCCGACGCGGTAAAAGGTCCAGGCTCCGAATTGCTCCATTTCCGCAAAGTCGCCGGCGGTGATGATGCGGTACATCTCGACTTTCTGGTCGGGAGTGAGATCCTGAAGAGGGTATCTGGCGAAATAGGGCCAAATGTACATTTCCTGAGGCGTGCCGACATCGACATGGACAAAGCCGCTGTCGAGCGTGTCGGCAAGAATGGCGAGAATTTCAAATCCCTCGCCATCGCCCGAACTTTCCTTCAGAAAGTCGATCGGATCGCCGATCTCCGTGAACGAGAGCGTGGGTGGCAGCTCGTTGCTTTCCAGAATCATCCGAATGCGTTGCAGGTCGCCATATTCAGCGGCTTCCTTCAGCTGTGCATGCATGCGCGCGACCGGCTTCGGAAGAACAGCAGTGTTGTAGAACACTTGCGGTGGTGCCAGTTCAGCAGGCGCGACCGAGTTTTCAGAGGACGGCGTCGTCGCCGTCTGTGGGATCAGCAGCTGATCGTCTGGTATCGGCGCTGTCTCCGGCCCGCCGTCCGTTTCGAGCTCGATGGTTTCGGTGGTCACGTTTTTCGCCATGCCCGGTGCCGGCGACAGGCAAAGGGCAAGGCCTGCGATCCAAATAACCTGCTTCATGGCAATCTCCCACATTCAGATGCGATGCCGTTCGCCCACCACGGACATTCCTTAAACAATTCATGCAAGACTGCAAACCGGACGAAGGCGAATTTCCCGTTCTTGTCAGCAAGCCGTCAGGCCGTTACCCAAAGGCCAAGGACGTTTTTACCAATGGGTCCGTACCCTCGAAAAAAGGACCGGCCGTGACCGTTCTGGAATTTGTGCTGATCGGCTATTTCATTGGCATCCTGACCACCGCCCCCGTCGGACCGGTCAATGTCATGGCCATCCAGCACGCGGTCAGAAGCGGTTTCAGCCACGGTGTCTTTGTCGGATTGGGAGCCGTCGTTGCCGACACGATTTTTGCAGCAGCTGCCATCTTCGGCGTTTCAGCCGTTACCAACTTCATTGATGGCCAGTTCCGGCTTATCGAGGTGGTCGGCGGCGCGCTGCTGATCATATTCGGGGTCAGGATCTGGAACACGCACCCGCACCTGAAGAAGGGTGGCACTGACCAGGAATACAGCTATCTCGGCGATTCGACGGCCGCCTTTTTCATTGCCATCACCAACCCGGGAACGATCCTCTTCTTTGCATTCATTTTCGGCGCGCTCGGGAACTATCGTCCGCAACATGGCGATCATTTCGGTGCGCTGATGATGGTTGCGGGTGTCTCCGCCGGTGCAACGACCTGGTGGGTGTTTGTCTCGGCGCTCGTCTCGCATTTCAAGGCCAGGATTGACGATCGTTGGCTTGATCGGGTCAATCATATCGCCGGTGTCGCGCTGATACTCTTTGGCTGTCTTATCTACCTCGATCTGGCGATCAACGGTATCAGCCACGCTGCGGGCCTTTGGCGCGGGTGAGGCAACTGCGGACACAAAAAAGGCCGGCAACGCCGACCTCTGATCTTCCGATTTTCAGGTTTACTGGAGAACCCGGTTCACGGTGTAATCGCCCTGAAGGATGCGATCCGGCAATCCTTCGGCAAGCTTGGCGACAGCGTCTTCTCCGTAGGCCGCTACAAGATCGGCAAGCGCGGTGAACATGGCCGCATGCGCGACCGCGTCCGCATCGACGCCGTTCGCAATCGCTTCTGCCCAGGCATCGGAGATGAAACCGAGCGCTGCGCGCCGGATATCTTCGTCTTCGGCAAACTCGGCATCCATGGCCGCTTCAGCATAATCGTCGTTTATCATTCGTTCCCTTACCGGTCTGTCCCGAACCCGTGGAGACAACTCCCGCGTGTCCCTCTCCCGAATCTCATTACCTGATCCTAGCACGGTGATCTGTGCTGATAAGCAACCGTGAACGCAAACTTAACGCCCACCCACAAATTTGATTCAAAAGGTTAACCAACTCGTAACGTTTGAGAGATTTCGACAGGATTATCGCCCGTAACGGCTGGTTACGTCGCTGATTATGGTCTCGCCTTCGCGCAAATACTGTACCATTGCGATACGCGCGGCATCTGTGCACTCCCTGTAAGCAACTGAGAATCCACGATAACCTTGATTAAATCGTTCGATGAACCTGCGCCGCCGATTTTCGTTAACCGTTTCTGCATCTAAAAAGTCCTCCATCTGGTCGCGCCAGCTTGGAGTGTCGTTTTCGTTGCAGAGCGGGCGCAGAAAGTGAAGCGCGCCAAAGATCTCCGACAGGCGCATGAGCTGCTGTTCATAGGGCGGAGCGTCAATGCCTGGCTGCTGCGCAAGCACAACCTGAACCGGCAATGCGAGTGCGAAGACAGCGGCAAGAAGCGACCGCCGGATGAAATCGGAAGTCTGACCGTTTCTCATGCGCGGATCATGCGCGCCGCCGGTGAGCACTTCAAGCGCTACGGTGAAGTGATCCCAAGAATTGGCACATCCGGATGGAAGGCGTGTGCGACAAAGGCGAAGGTCACGTCGTGAACAAGGGGCGTCTGTTTGCCCGCCACCGTCTTGACGGCATCGACCGATCCGATCGCACGGCCGCGCTCCGTCTCGCGCTTGTCGAGGATTGAGGCCTGTTCTCCCGTCCAGTTGAGGTCTATCTCAGCGGAAAGCGCAACCGGGCTGTTTGTCCGGACATGCTCGAGGGCGACCGCGAAAATCCTGTCATCGTCACGCACCACGACCACGCGCGCCATCGGATTGATATTGTCCGGCAGGTCTCCCTGGAAAAACGGATAAGGTGCCGAGCGGCTGTCATATCCGGCATAGGGGTTGGTGCCGTAACTGCGCTGGGAGAAAGCCGGACGTGCCAGCACGGCTCCCGCCGGATACGCCTTGCGGAAGTCTTCAAATGCGGCCACCCGTGACGGGATCATCTTGAGTTCGCGGCCGGTATGCGTGCCGACAATCCCTTCGCCGGTAAACTGCTGCCACCAGGTTTCGGTCTGCCGGTCATACATGACCAGATCGGAGTTTCTCAAAAGCCCCGTGGTCCCGAAGTCGAGGAGGGTCCCGTCGATGCGCCGGTCGAACACGACGGAGGAGTTGCAGAGCGGACAATAGGTCACCGACACCGGCGTGTTGCCGATCCGGTCGTTGACGATCTCGTGCCAGATCAGGATTTGCAGCGGATAGGCCTTTGCGGTGCCGTCCAGCTCCAGCAAGATCACCGGTTCGTTGTCCTGAAGCCAATCGATCTCGCTCGCGGCTTGAAAGCGCGGATCATCGATGGACGGTATGCCGTCCTTGGGCGGACCGCCGGAAAAGATGGTTCCCAGATCGACAGAGTGGACGGAAAAGTCGGTCGAGAAGCCCGCCTTCCGCCAATGCTCGGGATTGGCATGCGCCGGAGAAAGAAGCGTAAGAAGCGAAAACACAAGGAAGCCGCTTATGGCCAGAAGTAACATCCATATGTGCTGGATTTGCATGCGTGTCTCCATCCGCCGAAAGCAGACGCATCTTCGCCCGGCGCACCCGAAGTGGGGAAATCACGGTTCCGCAAACCTCTGTTATCGGCGGGTGACAAACGGTCAGAGCGGGAGGTGGCGGAGGATGCGTTCAGCGGTGCCGGGTGTCGTCGGCCGATCGTCAAGTTGCTCCGGACGGACCCAGTCAGTCGCACTCGCATCGTCGCCTGCAATCGCGTCTCCGGACAGGTGCGCGCCGCAGAAGACAGTCAGGATGAAATGGCTCAGCACCCTGCCGCTGTCGTCGAACTGTATGGAATCGAATGTCTCGACCGGTTCAGACAGATCCGCCTCGACACCTGTTTCTTCCCAAAGTTCCCGTTTTGCGGCGTCCAGCAGGGGTTCTCCGAGTTCGACAAGCCCTCCGGGGAGGCTCCAGTATCCCTTGAAAGGATCTTTGTCGCGCTTGATCAGCAGCACGCGGCCTTGATCGTGACACAGGACGCTGACACCCACACGCGGTGCATCTGGATAGAGCCGGGACATGGATGGACTGGCTTTCGGATCGGGTTCGACAGGAAATCAGGCGAAGAGAGCGTCAATTTCAGCCTGTGCCGCGTCCCCTTCGTGCTGAGTGGCTTCCGGTTCAACATGACCGTGAATGACCGCTCCGGCAAGCGCAATCAGCGGCTTGATCTCGTGTGTCGCCTTGTAGGCGATATCGCCGGCAACCGATGCTGCGCTGTCGCTCTGACGCAGCTGCTCCTGAATTTCGCCGACCAGATCGTTGATGCCGGAAACGTGCGCTTCCAGGTGCTCGCGCAGATAGGCAGGCGCTGCGTAGTAGGCCCGGATCGCGAGCTGCTTGTCCTTGAACGTGGAGTTCTCGAAATGGCCTTCATAGTCCAGCGGACTCCAGTCCAGAACATCGTCCGAGCAGTCGGGCATGTCGGGGAGCATCTCGAGAAGCATCATCACTTCGTTGAAGTGATTGAGATAATCGGTGGCAAGTCCGGTCTGCGGATTTATGTTCGCCTGCTCCAGCCGTTCGGCAGCCAGATCTCCGGCGCCCAAAACTGGATCCAAACATTCCATACCGGCCCCCTGGTCATTGACTTCACAAACAGGCTACTTCTTTTTTGTTTCCAATTGCCTAACTTTGGCTCAGTGAACGGTGATTAAGCAGATAGGATCGCGTTGCATCAATCGCGACGGACAGGAGAAACGCAATGTGCGGACGCCTTGCCCTTACGACACCACCGGATGCCGTCAGGGACTTTTTCAGTTACAGGGATCAGCCGAACTTTCCGCCGCGCTACAACATCGCGCCGACCCAGCCGATCGCGACCGTCCGCTACGAATACAACGCCCGCAGGTTCCATCTCGTTCGCTGGGGGCTCATACCGTCCTGGGTCAAGGATCCGGCCAGTTTCACGCTGCTGATCAATGCCAGGGCGGAGACGGCTGCACAGAAGCCCTCGTTCCGCAACGCCATGCGCCACGGCCGCTGCCTCATTCCGGCATCCGGGTTCTATGAATGGCGCCGGACCGGCGACAGCAAGCAAGCCTTCTGGATCAAGCCAGCCGACGGCGACATCATGGCCTTTGCCGGTCTCTGGGAAACCTGGTCAGATCCTGACGGCGGTGACATGGACACCGGTGCGATCCTGACGATCGGCTCGAACCGCATGATGTCCGGCATCCATCATCGCATGCCGGTCATCCTGAAACCGGACCAGTTCGATACCTGGCTCGATACGGGGAATGTCGACAGGAAAGAAGCGGACGCGCTGCTCAAGCCGGTCGAAGACGGCTATCTCCTGGCGACGCCGGTGTCGAGCCGGGTGAACAAGGTGGCAAACGACGACCCGGATATCCAGGCGCCGGTGGTCCCCGACGAAACCGGCGAAAGTGCGCAAGCGGCCGCGAAGGGCAAGCCAAAGCCGGATACCAGCCAGCTCGATCTGTTTTGACCCTTACGGCCGCATTTCCCGTGCAATGGCACGAGCGCCGGTGTAAGGCAGGGCAAGGCGGAGCAACAGGCATCTTGAAGACATGACCAAGGACGATGACCAAGTGGCCGGGGCACCCGGCGGCAGCGACGACGACGCGCTGGCCGAGGCGTATAATCGGGGTCTGGAGCTTCAGAAATCCGGTGATTTCAAGGGAGCTGCACAGGCCTTCCGGCAAGCGCTGGCGCTGGACCCGGACGACACGGGCGGCGTGAGCATCCGGCTGGCCGCAATGGGTGCCGAAAAGTCTCCCGTCAAGATGCCTGACGCCTACGTTGCAACGCTGTTCGATCAGCATGCCGATGTCTTCGACGAAATCCTCGTCGATGAACTCGGCTATTGCGTCCCGCTGCTTTTGCGCGATCTTCTCGCTCGTCTGAACCTCCCGTCATTCGGCCGTCTGCTCGATCTGGGCTGTGGAACCGGTTTGACGGGCATGGCGCTCTTGGACTGCACGGCACATCGAACCGGAGTCGATCTTTCCGAAAAGATCGTCGAACTGGCGTTCGACCGAGAGGTTTACGACGATCTTTATGTGGGCGAGGCGGTCGCGTTTCTGCAGGAATTCGAGGAAGAAGACGGTCAAAGGCCCGTTTGGGACCTGATCACGGCCACCGATGTGTTGCCCTATCTCGGCGCTGTTGAGCCCTTTTTGCGCGGCGCGGTGCAAAGGCTCTCGTCCGGTGGGTACCTGGCGTTTTCAACGGAGACGCTCCCCGATCCGGTCTTGAGCGGCCAGCCTTACATGGTTGGCCCGAAAAACAGGTTCGCTCAGGGCGAAAGCTACATTCGAACCGCACTGTCATCTGCCGGCTTCGATATTCTCGCAATGGAACCCATCACGGTGCGGCTGGAGGAGGGCGACCCGGTTCCGGGGCACCTTGTTGTCGCCCGGCTGCGAGACCAAACCGAGGGTACGGACTCATAAATGAAGTCAATTT
>JBCDEN010000335.1:0-5325 GCA_039179715.1 Pseudomonadota bacterium | reverse complement strand
GCCGCGCGAGGGCGAGAGCCGTGCCGATTTCGAAGCCTATCACGCTCCGGACGGACCTGACGAAAAAGTCCATCGTGTCAGAACCTACACGATAAGATCCTACCGGGCTGACAAGCTGGAACTCGACATCGATTTCGTGGTTCATGGTGACGAAGGTCCGGCGACGCGCTGGGCCCAGAGCGCTGGCCCTGGCTCGTTTCTCGGCTTTTTCGGTCCGGGAAAGCCAAAGATCACAAAGTACTACGCGGACTGGTATCTGCTGGCTGCCGATCTTTCCGCTATGCCGATTGCAGAAGCAACGCTTGAGGCGATGCCCGCAGATGCGCAAGGGGTCGCCGTTTTTGAAGTCCCCTCCGAGGACGACATTCGCGATATCGTCGCACCGAAAGGCATCGATATCACGTGGCTGATACACCAAGACACGCATGTGCCCTCAACTGCGCAGGTCGATTTCATCAAGTCCCTTGATTGGCGTTCCGGCGTGCTGCAGACCTGCATTGCCGGCGAAAGTTCGGTCATCCGCTCGTTGCGGGACTATCTGCACAACGAACGCAGGGTGCGGAGAAAGGACACCTATATCTCCGGGTACTGGAAGATTGGCCTTGTGGAGGACGAGCACCAGAAAATGAAACGCGCGGAAGCCGCCTGATCGGTCACCGCGTCCGCCAATCCGGCCGTTTGCCCGCTGCGTATTCCCTTCACGGGAGGGAGATGGGATGGCCCGGTATCATGTATCCATCACGGGATTGCGCCTGAAAAACTGGTTCCAAGTCTTTCTGTTCTGGCGTCATGCGGCGCCGAGCTACAATCAGGCCAGGGAAGCGGAAGGCAATGTGCTGACGGACGCGCTCAAGCGCAATGGGGTCCACCATACACTGACGGTCTGGGAGAGCGAGACAGCCATGAAGCGTTTTCTTTATCGCGGTGCGCATCGGAAGGCGATCAAGACTTTCCCGAAGATCGCGACGGGCACGACCTGCAGCTATGCCTCGGACGAGATCCCGTCATGGCCTGAGGCGCTGGCACAGCTTGAAAAACACGGCCGAACCTATTCCGCGCCCGGCTAGTCTGTAGATCACAGGCGTCGCTGCCTTGCCTGGAGGAAGCGCACATTTGGCTTGGAAGTCGCGGCTAAAGACCGCAAAATTGACCTTGAAAAAGTGCCGATCAACTGGAGGAGATTTGCAAATGCGCCTGCCTTTCCGGATAACCGTTCTTGCCGTTTTCATCTTGCCGGCGAGCGCAGCCCTTGCCGCAGAGCCCGCCTTTGATTGCGCGAAGGCGGAAAGTTCGGCGGAAGAGCTGATCTGTTCCAACGAGGATCTGGCCGCGCTCGACCGGACGCTGGCGGATGTTTACGGCAAGGCGGTCGCGGCAATCGGAACTTTCGCCGACAAGGACACGGCGCTCAAGGAGTTCAAGGCGTATCAGCGCGGCTGGATCAAGGGCCGCGACGATTGCTGGAAAGCGGACGATGAACTGGCCTGCATCAAGGCGGACTATGAATACAGGATTGCCGAGATCACAGCGAAATACGGGCTGATCGAAGGGCAGAAACCAGTCTTTTACATGTGCAATGACAATCCGGCGGATGAGATCGTCGCGACCTACTTCCCGACGACACCGCCCTCTGCGCGACTGGAGCGTGGCGACAGTACCGAAATCGTCGTCGAAGGCCCGACTGGGTCGGGTGCACGCTATCTCGGCAATTTCGGGATCGTTTTCTGGATCAAGGGGGATGAGGCCATGGTGGAGTGGCCGCAAGGGACTTCATTCGACTGCAAGGCGCGCAGCTGACCTGAAGCTGATTGAGGAACCGGCGGCCGCGCAGCGCGGCCGCCGGTTGCACCGGTTCTTCAATCAGCCTTCAACTGCCGGATCGCGGTGGCCCATTCCTCGACGTGGTAAGACTTCACGATCTTGCCGTTTTCGACCGTGTGGATGTCGATGGACATGATTTCGAAGCTTTTTCCCGTTGCCGGATCGATGCCGAAGAACGGACCTTCAGGTGTTCCGGTCGCCTTGCCGCGCACGATGAAACGGTTGCCGTCCTGAAGGATTTCCTGGGGCTCCCATGTCAGGTCGGGTATGATCGCGCCGAAGCCTTTCAGCGTCTTGTGAAAGCCTTCCGCACCAGCACCGCCGCGCGGCGTTGGGACCGAAACCCAGTCCTCAGCAACGACAGAGCGAAGCTGGTCTGCGGTCACGTCGGCAGGTGTCGTCAGCAAGTCGGAATAGAACGACTTGACGACATCCAGATCATCGGCTGCGGCTGCGCTGGTTACGATCGCGAAAAGACCTGCAGCGAGCGTGGCCTTGAAAGTGGTTTTGAACATGGGGGCATCCTTCAGATTTGAGAATGCTTGCAATCTGGGCGTCCCTGATATTATTCGGTAGATATGAAAAACCGAAATGAATGTTAGTTTATGCCGAATAATCATCAGTTGCCGTCCGCACAAAGCCTGCGCCGCATGACGTATTTCGCAGCGATTGCGGAAGCGGGCTCCATACGCGGCGCGGCGGAGCAGCTCAGTCTGTCGGTTCCGGTTGTCTCCGAGGCGCTGTCCGATCTTGAAGACGAACTCGGCGTGACGCTGGCCGTGCGCACCACGCGCAAGCTGGAACTGACGCAGACGGGGGCCGCTTTTTTCGCCGCAGTGACCGGAATGCTGACGGCCGCCCGCGAGGCCCTTGATACCGTTGCTCCGGACAGGCCGTTATCCGGGAAAATCGCGATCACGCTGCCTGTCGAACTGGCGGCGCATTGGCTGCCGGAGCGTATCGCCTCCTTTCGGCAAAGACACTCCGGTGTGGAGTTCAAGATCGAGGCAAACGATCAGGTAACCGGGTTGAAAGGAAGTGCATTCGACATGGCGGTGCGGGCGGCTTATGCGCCGCCTGGAAAGACTGAACAGGGTTTTGAGAGCCTGGCACTGGTCGCTGTCGCCCAAACCATTCCGGAAATTCGCAGCGAGGCGGGTAGCAAGCGCGTGATCGCTCTTCCGTTTCTGAAAGCTTACGGGGTTGAGAGGATCGACATCGCCGACGCGGACACCCGGCAGATGTTTCAACTCGTCTCTGAGACAGCCATCGAGATCAACAATCGCGACGCAGCGATTGCGATGGCGCGAAAGGGGTTGGGATTTGCGCTCGTCACGCAGGCAGCCGTTCGCGACGATCTGAACGCGGGGACGCTCGTGAACATCCTTCCCGGCACAGATTTCGGGCAAGTCTCGTTGCGCTGCCTGATGCGTGACCGGCTGCCATCACCTGCGGCCGAGGCCTTCCGCAATTTTTTGATGGCGCCGGACGAACCCGCCTAGCGGCTCGCCGTTGCCAATGCGGATCCGAAACCGACAAACAGGCCGCCGGTGATGCGGCGAACCCATCTTGCACGTTTCGCCGACGTCAGGAACCGGCGCAGGTGACCGCCGGCGAAGGCGATGAACGCATGATTGGCGAAGCACAGGATTGCGTAGGTGAAGGACAGGATACTGATTTCCAGCAGGTCGATCCGGCCGGAGCGCATGAATTGCGGGAAGAGGGCGGTGATCACAAGGATCGCCTTCGGGTTGGTGACGGAGACCAGAAGGGCTTCCAGGAACAGCTTCCACGCGCTCTTGCCACTTGCCTGGCTGGTGTCGGTGACATGGAACCCCGATTTGTCGCGCCAGATCTTAAGGCCGAGATAGATCAGGTAGGCCGCACCGATAAACTTCAGCACTGTGAAAGCAAGCGCCGAGGTTGCCATCAGCGCGCCGAAGCCGAAGGCAACCGCATAGCCGATGAGGACAAGGCCCGCGGCATTGCCTGTTGCCGATGCAAGCGTGGCGTTTCTTCCGAAACGCAGCGTGTTGCTGATGGCGAGCATGACACCCGGACCGGGACTGACGGCGGGCAAAAGGGAGACGGCAATGAACACAAGCCAGAGTTCAAACGACATATTGAAATTCCTCTTTGGAGGCGGGACCGCTTAAAGCGGCAGTCGAGGACGGGATCAGGGCAGCAGGCGGCCGGCCTTCACGGCTTGATCCAGAAGGCCCTGGGCATAGTCCCAGAGCTGCGGAAACGGGCTCAATCTCGCTTCCTTGGTTTCACGCAAATCTGTCATGGAAATCGGTGCATGGGTCGGGTCATCGAGGCCCGATGCGAATACCAGAACCATCGGATGCAGGGCGTCCATGGCATTTGCAAAACGCGCTTCGGCCGTTTCATTGGCCTCGAATTCGAGCCAGAGTTCCTTGAACTCCGATCCTTGCTCGGCCGGTAGCAGCGCGAACAAACGCTCGGCGGCGGCGTGTTCGCGGGCCTTGACGTTTGCGAAATTGGTCTCGTCCACCCAGTGATCGCCGGCATCGATCTCAACGAGGTCATGAACGGTCAGGAGCCTGATGACGTGATGAATGTCGGTGCCGTCAGGGGCGTGATCCGCGAAGGTCAGAGTCTGCAGGATGACGTGCCAGCAATGTTCCGCGGTGCCCTCCCTGCGCGTGCCGCTGGCAAGCTGGTTGAGACGAACGACTTCCTTCAGCTTGTCGGCCTCCAGCAGGAAAGTCACCTGGCGGTCAAGCGGATCGGGCATTCAGACTTCGCCCATTGCTTTGCGGAACCTGTTGACGCTCCCGGCAAATCCGTAGATGAGGGCATCGGCGGTAAAGCCGTGTCCGATCGACATTTCGCGGATAAACGGCGCCCTGGCGATAAGGGCCGGGATGTTGTCCACGGTCAGGTCGTGCCCGGCATTGACGCCGAGCCCGCATTCAAGGGCGGCGGATGCGGTGAGGGCAATCAGCTCCAGTTCCCTTTCCGCAGCGGCCTTGTCGTCATAGCACGCTCCATAAGGGCCGGTGTAAATCTCGATCCGCTCCGCGCCCACGCGCGCGGCATGTTCGGGCGCCGCCGGATCCGGGTCACAGAATAGCGAAACGCTGACTGCCCATTCCTTGGAGGCTGCGATCGCAGTCTCAAGAAGACCCGTGTCACCGGCGAAATCCCACCCGTGGTCGGACGTTGTCTGCTCCGGGTCGTCAGGGACGAACAGGACCTGTTCGGGCCGGGCTTCTTCCACCAGGCGCATGAAGTCCTCGGACGGATATCCCTCAATACACAGCTCCTTGTTCGGGAAGCTGTCCTCAATCAACTCGGCAAGGTCAAAGACATCGCTCTTGCGGATGTGCCTCTCGTCGGGACGCGGATGGACCGTGATGCCTTTTGCACCGGCTTCCATCGCGATGGCCGCAAGCCCCGTCACGCTCGGCCACGGCAGGTCACGCCGGTTGCGCAGCATGGCGATGGCATTGACGTTGACAGACAGGCGAGAGACGG
>JBCDEN010000810.1:0-1932 GCA_039179715.1 Pseudomonadota bacterium | reverse complement strand
CGCGGAGATCGGTTGACGGACATCACCGCGGACTTTGCGAAACGGTTCGGGCTGACCACCAGGATCCTTCCCATGTCGGATGATGAGGTGAGCACGCAGATAAGGTGTGCCGACGGCGATTACGAGTTCCATGAGTGGTTTGTCGCCGCAAGGTGCGGTCCGAAGGTCGACGACGTCGTCTTCAGGGGCAGCGAACGCGCTTCCGTTACGAAAGAGGTCCGCGGGGCGTTTGAAGACCCGGATCTTGCCGCCGTGATCGTGTGCCCGTCCAATCCCTATCTGTCGATTGCCCCGATCCTGGCGGTTCCCGGGATGGCGGAATTGCTCCGCCGGTGCCCGGCACCTGTCGTCGGCGTCACGCCCGTTGTCGGCGGGGAGGCGATCAAGGGTCCGACCGCCGCCATGATGAAAGGCTTCGGACTTCCCGTGACGGCCGCCGCAGCGGCATCCATCCATGCGGACCTGTTCGACGGCTATGTGGTTGACAGGCGTGACGCAGATCAGCTTCCGGAGTTCGAACGGATCGGGTCCGGTCTCGCTGCCAAAGCGCATGACACGATGATGGTCGACCTGGAGGCCAAGGCGAGCCTCGCAAGATCGGTGCTCGACTTCGCCGACAAGCTGGGCAGATCGTGACATGACGGTCTGGGCACTCATTCCGGTCAAGAGTTTTGAATTGGCAAAGAGCCGCCTCGGTACATGGCTGCCCGATGCGCATCGGGACGAACTTGCCCGCGCGATGTACCAGGACACGCTTGCCGCGCTTGCCGCTGCAAGCCGGATCGAGAAGATTGCGGTCGTGACCAGCCACCCGGATGCGCAGGCCATCGCAACCCAGGCAGGCGCCGTGTGCCTCCAGGATCCCGGGCTCGGCCTGAACGCCGCCCTGGAAGCCGGCCGGTCGGGACTTTTGCCCCTGGGCGCATCGATGGTTGCCGTTTTCCCGTCGGACATTCCGGCGCTGCGCCCGACCGATGCCGACACAGTCGTTCGTGCCGGCCGTGAAGGCCGCACAGCCGTGATCGTGCCTGATCACCTGCGCGAGGGAACAAATGCGCTCCTGCTGCACGACACCATGCAGCTTCGGTACTCCTTTGGACCGGACAGTTTTGAAGCGCATAAGCGTCTGGCGCGGCAAACGGGATGTCCAATGCGCATTCTTAACCTGCGCAACATAGAATGCGACTGTGACACACCGGAGGACATCCTCCGGCTGGCGGCAGTCCCGCCCGGCAAATTCACCACCCGAAGCCTGCAAAACCTGAAGCCTGCTCCGCAAGGTTCCGTGAGGTTCGCACAATGAACATACACCAGCACCGCTCGCTTATCAGTTCACTACTGGGCGCAGAAGACATCAGCGGGCTGATGCGCGAAAGCCGCGCGTTGCGCGATGCCGGCTTTGGGTCGACCGTCACCTACTCGCCCAAGGTGTTCATTCCGCTGACCAAGGCATGCCGCGATGTCTGTCACTACTGCACCTTCGCCAAACCCTTGCGCAGCGGCCAGAAAGCCTATCTCGAACCTGAGGAAGTGCTTGAAATCGCCCGGCAGGGTGAGAAGGCCGGCTGCAGCGAAGCTCTGTTCACCCTGGGCGAAAAACCGGAGTTGCGGTACAAGGCGGCCCGCGAGGCCCTGGACAGGCTTGGGTTTGAAAGCACCCTTGCGTATCTCGCCCATGTCGCCGGGCTGGTCAGGGACCGGACGACGCTGCTGCCGCATCTGAATCCCGGAACCCTCACAAGGGAAGAATTTGCGCAGCTCAAGCCGTTTGCAGCCTCGATGGGAATGATGCTGGAAACGACGTCAGAACGTCTGTCGGCAAGAGGCGGTCCTCATTTTGG
This sequence comes from Pseudomonadota bacterium, assembly GCA_039179715.1. Lineage (GTDB taxonomy): Bacteria > Pseudomonadota > Alphaproteobacteria > Rhizobiales > Stappiaceae > Roseibium. The sequence goes on along the minus strand of JBCDEN010000810.1, from coordinate 91 downwards.
CAGCCCGGACAAGGCACCCGCCGTGCGGCTCGAAACCCTTGATGCAGCCGGTCAGGCCGGTGTTCCGTTCACGACCGGGCTGCTTGTCGGG
>JBCDEN010000529.1:0-3600 GCA_039179715.1 Pseudomonadota bacterium | reverse complement strand
GTTCGTTCTGAGCCAGGATCAAACTCTCAGGTTCAACTAAAAAGTCCAATCACAGGCAAACAAATCAATCGCTATAAAGCACTCAATACAACCAAACGCATCACTGCGCTCAGCCGTAGAATTAACAAGAGCTCAATCAATCCCGACAGATATAATCCATCAAAACCAATCGATCCTTGCTGAAAGATCAGCGTACCTGCGTAACTCCTTAAAACACCCAACATAACTGCCAGGCATCGCAAGACCAACGCCGCCTACGCTTCCCTTCCTTCATAAAACAAATTGTCAAAGAACCAAGGGACACATCCCTCGCAAGACCGCAACCAATCCCAAACACAAAACCGACCCAGTACCGAACCTCTCGACCCGGCCAATCAAGACCAACTTTTCTGGAATTAAGGTCACAAAACCCTGTCGCCAGCAGCAACGCCGCCGTCGATGAACGCGTTATACGCACACAAATTCATACCGTCAACAGTGATCTGAACTTTTTTCCGGAAAATTTTCCGCACGGGCACGGCGGTGGATATTAACCATGTGTTAGCTAATTCGGGGACGCACCAAGCCTTACCCGATCGGAGCGTTGCCGAAGCCCATCAGCCGTTGACCGGCATCGACAACAACCGTGTGTCCGCTGACCTGTTTCGCAGCCACCAGATAGAGCACCGCATCGACGATATCATCTGGCCCGAGGCCGGGGCCCAACGGCGTCAGCTTCTGGCGGCTGTCGAAGTTTTCCTGGGTCTGATCGCTCGGAAGGATGAGGCCCGGTGCTATGGCGTTCACCCGGATCTTCTTTGCCCCGAGCTCGTATGCCGCCAGCCGCGTTGCCCCGTCCAGCGCGAATTTTCCGCAGAAATAGCTGAAACGCTCCGGTGAGGCCGACAACATCTGCGTGTCGAGCATGTTCACGATGGCACCGCCGTCCGGCAGCGGATCCTGATTGGCAAAGGCCTGCATCAGAAACACCGGCGCGGCTGCGTTAACATTCATCAGGAACTGCCAGCTCTCCAGCGTCAGGTCGTGAAGGCTGTCCGTATTGAATGCCGATGCGGAGTTGACCAAAACCTCGACCGGGCCGCCGAGCGCCGCCGCAGTCTCAGCGACCAGCTCTCCCGCCGTCTCCGGTTGGCTCAGATCTTTCCGGATCAGGGCGGCCCGCCCACCGTTAGAAAGGATCTCGTCGTGGAGTTCCTGGGCACCGCCGACAGAGGAATTGTAATGGAGCCCGATCGCGTAGCCCTTGCCCGCCAGACCCGAGGCAATCGCCTTGCCGAGGCGCTTTCCCGCCCCGGTCACCAATGCAATCCTGTCTGCCGCCATCTGTTCTCTCCCGGTTTTCGTGTCAGGCAAAATCCTGCAGGTTCAGCACCGGCTGGACACGCGACACTTCGTGACTGCGCACCAGATTTGCCTTCGACATCACAGCGATGGTCGCAGCACTTGTCTGCGCCACCCGGACCTCGTCGCGGAACAGATAAACGGCACCTGTCAGCTGCACGGTCACCGGCCATCCGAGTTCGCGCAGGCGGAACGACTGCAGGATGCTGTCGGTCTGGTACCGGATCCTGTCGGGACCATCGGGCAAATGCAACGCAAAACCGAATCCGGGATCGACCCAGAGCCGCTCAACGCCCGCATTGGTCGCAAGATCGACGCGCTCCTTGAAGAAGGTCAGCTGATGATCGAAAATATCCTCAGCAGGCGGCAGGGAATCTGCAGAACGCGCGTTTTCTCCGGGCGTGTAGCACAGGATCAGACCAGCCTGATGGGATGCGATGGCCTCATACAAGGCGCTGTCGTCAACGCGGCCCGTCAGATTGATGACGCCGGCACCTGCTTCCAGCAGCGCGACCCCCACTTCCGGGTGATAGGTCTCGACCGAGACAAGAATGTTCTCGTCGGCAAGCGCTTTCACGACCGGCCGCATCCTGTCGATCTGCCTTTCAATGGAGACAAGGTCGGCGGTTTCGCCCGTGGATTCCGCGCCGATATCGACCATTGCGGCGCCCTCGAGCGTCATCCTCCTGCCGCGATAGAGCGCAGCCTCGAAAGTATGGCACACGGTTTCGCGGTAAGTGCTGTCCGGCGACAGGTTGAGCACGCCCATCTGATAGGTCCTGTCCTCGAACCTGCGTCCGAATTTCGGGAACTCGAATGTCCGGACCGGGGTTTCGAGGGCATCCCTGTATTTCAACCACAGAGGAAGGATGCGATCAGCGGAAATCATGAGAAATGCTCCAGATATTCGGGAAAGCTGTGAGAGACCGTAGGCGGCCGCGAGCGGGCAGCCGGAAAAAGAGGAGCGTCAGGCACGTTTGCGCGTGATCCTGATGCCGACGGCACCCGCATCGTCGAAAATGTCCGGTTTCGTTACCTTCACCGTGACCCGTGCGGCGAGCGGATTGGACAGGACAAACTCCGCGATCGATTCCGCCCAATCTTCGACGAGGTCGACATGACCGCCCGCACGTGCCTTTTCCTGAATGAAGAAAACGGTGTCCGCGTAGGAAACGAACGTGCCGGTTTTGCGGACCGTCTCGCGATATCCGGGCTCCGTTTCGATCTCGACGCTGAAACAGACGGATTGGCGCCGTCCCTTCTCGCTGTCGAGAATGCCGATTTCAGCGGGCAACAGAAGGTTTTCAATCAAAATGGTGTCAGGGCCGTCTTCAATCAGAGTGCTTACCGCGTCCGTCGTTTCGCTCATCAAACATTTCGCCCTTCAAGATCGGTTTCAGGACATGGATGTAGCCGGAAGACGGGCAAGGTCAAGAGTGGGGCGGCAACGTCAGACCATGAGCGCGTTCACCGACCGTCGAAACAGTCGACCGCCCTGGGCACACCAGACTGCTCCAGAAGGTCTCTCAGACATTTGAAGACCGAAAAGGACGTTCAAAGACAGGCCGAGGTGTTCGCCGGAAACTGCACGCCACCCGTCGAGCCGGACTTTTTCCCGGCAACATGCTTGGCGGTGCCACGATCGGCCAGGCCATCAAACCGGTCGACGGTTGCGACACGGTCTTGGTTTCGCTGATTTTGATGATAACCTGCCCCCCGCTCAGCCTGTCCCCGCCGCGCCTCCTTCTTGGATACCTGACACATGAAAGCACTCACTGCCTGGCAATTCCTGGCGCGCACCGAAAACGGTATACGCCTGATCGTCGAAGGCCGGCACCGCTTCAATATCCTGGTCCTGGAAGATGACCTCGTTCGGGTCTCGCTTCTGAAGGACGGGACGTACCGTCTTGACCGGACCTGGGCGATCGCTCCTGAAGGCGACGTTCCGTTTGAAGGCAGAAAACGGGATGACGTGGCCGGGTTTTCCTGCCCCGATTTCCATCTGGATGAGAATGATGACGGCGTGACACTCGAGACCGGCACGCTTCGTCTCAAAATTGGTCGGCCACTTTGCTTGACCTGGGAAGCACGCGATGCGGCAACCGGTCTTTGGCAGGAGGTCGCGCGGGACAGGCCTCAGAACGCCTATATGCTTGGACGCAAGGATCACAGGAACCAGCACCATATTCTCAGGCACGCAGACGAGACCTTCTACGGTCTGGGAGAAAAATCCGGGCCGCTGGAACGCTCCGGCCGGCG
>JBCDEN010000695.1:0-2587 GCA_039179715.1 Pseudomonadota bacterium | reverse complement strand
TTCGCACGGATCTGATCCAGGAAGCCAAGAACGCCATCCCCCACGGCGCTTTAGCCAAGGACGAGATCGGCGTCTACAAGACCATGTTTCAAGCCATCGAAACGATTTTCGACCCGATCGACCCGGATGCAGGTGCATAGAAACGCGAGAGCATCGCAATTGTCACGAAGGTGTGAACCAACCGCACTCCGGGCTGCGTAAAGGCTTGAGTGAGTTGGAGACATGATGATGCCCCGGATCGGAAACTTTCTGAGCCTCGTTGCCGGCGCAACTTTGGCCATGAGCGCGAGCATGTCGCCAGTGCCCGCCGGACAGGCCCGGGACAGCGACAGCGCCCTTCGGTTTTCGTTCGAAATGCCCGACGGCAGTCAGCTGCCGCTGGAGCAGTTTGCAGGCAAGACTGTCCTTGTCGTCAACACGGCAACCAAATGCGGGTTCAGCAAACAACTTGCGGGGCTGCAGGAACTGCATGAACGCTATTCGGCAAACGGACTGGTCGTAATCGCGGTGCCGTCAAACGATTTTGGCAATCAGGAACCCCTGAAAGACGGCGAGATTGCCGGGTTCTGTGAGGCCAAATACGGCGCCACATACCGGATGACCGCAAAAACGTCCGTAAAAGGAAAGCTTGCGCATCCCTTTTACGCGTGGGCGGCGGAAACCCTCGGACCGGCGGCCCGTCCCTACTGGAATTTCCACAAGTACCTGATCGGGCCGGACGGCTCGATCGTCGCCTGGTTCTCGACGCCGACAAAACCGACCGCTTCGAACATCGTTAGAGCCATCGAAGCACAGCTCGGCAGCTGACCACAGGTTTCAGTGCCGGGAGCTGGCAGGTGTTGCTGAAGGCTCAACGCTCGCCTGGCAATGCGCATGACGCTTGAAACGCTGATCGGCGAACTTTTGATACGCAAACGAAACGCCGCTGTAAACACCTGGCAGGGCGGCCAGTGCGGCCAGCAGCCGCCATCCCCTGAACTGCCGCCAGATCACCAGAAACGCGTCCAGACCGGTCCGGATTGCACCCTCGCTGTCGCGCACACGAAGATAGAGCAGCGCGTCCGACTGGCTCATGCCAGTGCCCTGCAACAACTCCGGATGGGTCGCAATATCATTCCAGACGATGCTGGTTCTCGGTGTCAGCCGCTTGTAGTAGCCGATCTCCCGCGAACAGAGCCCGCATTTGCCGTCGTAGTAAACCTCGATCAACGATCTCACCGTTTTCTTTTCGCCTGTCTGAAGATACCTACGATGGCGATGCAGATATGGATCGCAGATGCGGCCCGGCAAAATCGATCCCGATTGCTGCAAAAGCAGGCCGCGCAATGAAAAGGCCGGTCCGGTATCCAATGCCGGCCGGCCTTCGAGTCGTGGATGTTCGCCGCTTTACCCGGCCGTCGCACTCCGGCTGACATGCCCCTGCCCGCCAAGCATCTTTTTGGCTTTTTCGCGGATATACTGGAGACAGACATAGAGCACGGGGATCATCAGAACGCCGATCACGGTCGCAAACAGCATCCCGCCGAAGACGGCAAAGCCGATGGCCTTCTGACTGGCCGCGCCTGCGCTCGATGCCGTCATCAGCGGCACAACGCCGAGCAGGAACGACAGCGCCGTCATCATCACCGCGCGGAAACGCAGATGGGCGGCCTCGGTTGCAGCATCCATGATGGATTTGCCCGTGTCTCGCTGTTCCATCGCGAATTCGACGATCAGGATTGCGTTTTTCGCCCCCATCCCCACAAGCATGATCATGCCGATCTGGGTATAGAGATTGACGTCCCCGCCGGTCACGAACACCGCGACGAGCGCCCCCATGATCGCAAAGGACACGGACATCAGGATCGCCACAGGCATCGACCAGCTTTCGTACTGGGCCACCAGGAAGAGATAGGTGAACAGGATCGACAGCATCAAGATGAAGAGAACGATGTTGCTTGCGCCCTGCTGCTGCTGCGCCGTGCCTGTCCATTCATAGGTGTATCCCGGCGGCATGGCTTCTTCAGCCGCCGATTCCATTTCGTTGATGACAACACCCGTGGAGGCACCCGGAGCCGGGTCGCCCATGACGGCCGCCGCCCGGAACATATTGTAGCGCGTCAGGATCTGCGGTCCGAGAACATTCTCGGTTGTCAGGATACTGCGCAGCGGAACCATCGTGCCGTCCTGGGAACGGACATAGAGCCGGCCGATGTCCTCGATCTTGTCGCGGTACTGCCCGTCGGCCTGAATCATCACCTTGTAGACACGCCCGAAGATGTTGAAGTCATTGATATAGAACGAACCGAGATAGGCTTGCAACGTGGTGAAGACATCGGACACACCGATGCCGAGCGTCTTGGCCTTCTCTCTGTCGAGGTCGACAAACACCTGCGGAACATTGGCGCGGAAGGTCGAATAGGCCCGCGCGATTTCTGGGCTCTGGTTGGCGGAATAGACCATCGACCCGACCGCGGACGCCAGATCCTGCGGCGTGCCGCCACCTGTCTGCTGCATCATCATCTGAACGCCGCCGGTGGTTCCCAGACCCGGGATCGGCGGCGGATTGAAGGCAATGATATTCGCCCCTGGTATCGTCGAGAAATCG
>JBCDEN010000613.1:0-3065 GCA_039179715.1 Pseudomonadota bacterium | reverse complement strand
GGACGGGCACTGGGTCGAGGGAACGCCGATCCCGGGCACCTTCGTCATCAACATAGGCGATCTGCTGCAACGGCTGACCAACGACCACTATCTGGCCAACCTGCACCGCGTGGTCAACACGAGCGGACGGGAACGGTATTCCATCCCGTTTTTCATCGATGCCGATTACGACGCCGAATTCGCGCCGCTCGCCTCCTGTATCGACGCGGACAACCCGGCGCGTTACGAAGTCGTCACCTGCGGCGCGCACAAATACGGCCGTTTCGTTGAGAGCTATCCGCACCTACAAAAGATACCGGCCTGACATCGCCCCGGAAACCGGGTTTCGATCCGGGGCCTCCTTTCGCAGGGCAGGACAGGGATGAAAATCGAGCGCATCGACCTCTATCAGGCGGAGCTGCCTTATTCGGGTGGCACCTATGTGTTGTCGGGCGGACGCGTCTTTCAGACCTTCGATGCCAGCATCGTGCGCATGATCACAGCCTGCGGACTGGAAGGCTGGGGCGAAAGCACGCCGTTCGGGGCAAGCTATATCCCGGCCCATGCCCTGGGCGTACGCGCCGGCATTGCCGAGATCGCGCCACATCTGATTGGGCGGGATCCCCGGCAGGTCGAGCGGCTCTACGATGTCATGGATGAGGCTCTAGCCGGTCATCTTCATGCAAAGACGGCCCTCGATGTCGCCGCCTGGGACATTTTCGGCAAAGCGGTGGATATGCCCTGCTGGATGCTTCTGGGTGGCTCAACGGGCCGGCGCATGCCGGTGATGTCCTCCATTCCGGCCGATACGCCGGAAAAGATGCGGCAAAACGTTTCAAGCCATCGGCAGCGGGGCTATCTCGGGCATTCCGTCAAGATCGGCGCACTTGACCGCGAAGGCGGACCGGCGCTCGACGCGGCGCGGATCGAGGCATCTTTGGCCGACAGGCATCCGGGCGAGCTTTTCCTGGTGGATGCCAATGGCGGCCTTACCCCGGAAACCGCACTCAGGCTGCTGACCCTTCTGCCGGCCGGTCTCGACTTTGTATTGGAGGCGCCATGCGCAAGCTGGCGTGAAACGCTTTCGCTGCGCGCGCGCTGCCGCGTCCCAATCATGCTGGACGAACTCATGCAGGCCGACACCGACCTTGCCCAGGCCATCGCGCTGGATGCCTGCGACGGCATCGGCCTGAAGATTTCCAAGGCAGGTGGCCTAACGCCCGCCCGGCGTCAGCGGGACATGGCCCGGGCGGCGGGGCTGACACTCAGCGTTCAGGACACGGTCGGCTCCACGATCGCGTTTGCCGCGATTGCCCATCTCGGCCAGACGGTTCCGGAAAGACATCTCAGATGCATTCTCGATTGCCGTGACATGGTCACGCGTCAGCTCGCGGAATTTGACGCGCCCGTCGCCAATGGCGGCGTTGTCGCACCGGGTGCGCCCGGTCTCGGCCTGACCGTCGACCGCGCCGCGCTCGGCGATCCGGTCGCGAGCTGGACATAAGCCACTGGTAAATCTCGTCGTTTCTGCGGTTTAAAAGACGCTTAACCCTCTGACAACTCGAGCAGATCCGGCATGAACGGCAGATCCGTCACACCGATGTCGATCCCGGACTGCATCAAAAGGGTCGACAGCTGGCCGCGGTGATGGGTCTGGTGATTGAACATGTGTGTCACCAGCAGCCACCGCGGCCGCGAGCGCGTCACATTGTCGGTGCTGCGTTTCCAGATCATCGGCTCGGCGAGCCAGGACGCGGTAAGCGTGTCGGCAAAGGCGATTATGTCTGTACACATGTCCAGATGTGCTGCCTGCAACGCGCCGAAATCCTCGAAGATATCGACACCCATGCCGTTCACGGTATAGGACGCCCCGGAGAACCGGTTCATCCAGACGCGGTCTGCAAATAGAATATGATTGAGCGTCGAATGGACCGATTTGAAGAACGCGCCCTTGTCGGCCTTGCGCTCTTCATCGCTCATTTGCGCCGCCGCCGCATATGCCTTTTCGGTCATCCAGCCGTTGTAGGCGGCAAGGCGCTGGTAAAGACCCGGGTCGATCTGCATCGGAAACTCCCGTTGAATGTTACGCGCCGGTGGGCAGTGCCTCCGGCAGAGCTGCTTCGAACCGTTCGCTCTCCGGATTCATCAGCCTGAGTTCGCCGGAACCGATATCGAACCAGGCACCGTGCAGCAGCAACCCGCCATCGGCGACGGCCTTGTCGATAAACGGAAAGGTGAGCAGGTTCTTGAGCGAATGCCGGATACCGGCATATTCCATGGCGAGCTGCGGGTCGTCAGCCTTGTCGATCGGCGTGCAGGCCATGGTGATGGCGGCCGGTTCCAGGAGCTTGATCCAGCGGCCGATGAACTCGCCGGTCGCCATCGGGTCATTGGCATTTTCACGGAACGCCTTCACGCCGCCGCACTGGCCGTGGCCCATGACGACGATATGCTTGACACTGAGGCCATTGACCGCGAATTCGATCGCCGCACTTGTGCCGTGCTGGCCTTCGGTCTCCTCATAGGGCGGCACGATATTGGCAACGTTGCGGATGACGAACAATTCGCCTGGACCGGCATGAAAGATACCTTCCGGCGTGACACGGCTGTCGCAGCAGGAAATCACAAGGACGTCCGGTTTCTGGCCATAGACCGCAAGACGCTCGTGCGTTTCCTTGTAGCGGACGAAACCCTTGTTCAGGTAGTGGCCATAACCTTTCAGAAGGGATGCGGGAAAAGTCATTGATGAAGCCTCCTGAACTGCAAACAGGTCTTGCCGCCTGTCAGGAGGTCTTATCACTTGGGTCTGTGAATGCAAATTGACCGAAATGGCTTAGACAGAATCGGCCCGCACGCAATGACGCCTCAGAAGCGTTCCGCGCGCAGCACCGAACAATCCGAAACGGTCACGACACCGATGTGGCGCTCGACCACTTCAAACGCGGCCTGAAGCAGTTCGTCCAGCCTTTCGGGTCGGATGATGCAGATGATCGCGACCATGCCACCTGCCCGGGACACTTGTCCTTCGCGGCTCCACCGTCCTGACCGCCCGCTGCCGCCCATCACCGGCAGGATCGTATATCCGG
>JBCDEN010000337.1:0-5313 GCA_039179715.1 Pseudomonadota bacterium | reverse complement strand
GCCCCCGAGGGACCGACAATGGCAATCGTCTTGCCGGCCGGCACTTCGAAATCAACGCCCTTGAGGATGGGACGATCCGGATCGTAGTGAAACTTCACATCCTTGAAGGCGATCCTGCCACCCGACGTGTTCAAGGGCTCGGCGCCGTCCTTGTCCTGGATTTCGGCCGGAACGAGAAGCAGGTCGAACATGGATTCAATATCGGCGAGACCCTGTCGGATTTCCCTGTAGAGAAAACCGATAAAATTGAGCGGTATGGAGATCTGCATGAGCAGCGCGTTGATCAGGACAAAGTCGCCAATGTTCTGTTCGCCGGACATAACCGCCCGCGCCGAAAGCGCCATGCAGGTCGCCATGCCGATACCCAGGATGACGGCCTGCCCCAGGTTGAGCCAAGCAAGAGAGGTCCAGGTCTTGGTCGCCGCTGTCTCGTACTTCGCCATGGAGACGTCAAAGCGCTCGGCTTCCATCTTCTCGTTGCCGAAATACTTCACCGTTTCGAAGTTCAGCAGACTGTCGATCGCCTTGGAATTGGCGTCGGTATCGTTGTCGTTCATTTCCCGGCGCAGCGCGATGCGCCAGTTGGAGCATTTGATCGTGAACCAGACGTAGGCAAAGATCATTGCCGCTACGACAACAACATAGAAAAAGCCGAACTGATACCAGATCACGGCTGCCATGATGGCGAATTCGAACACCGTTGGGATGCCGCTCAGGATCGTGAAGCGGACAATGGCTTCGATGCCCTTGACCCCTCGTTCGATCACACGGCTGAGGCCGCCGGTCCGCCGCGCCAGATGGAACCGCAAAGACAGCCTGTGCAAATGCTGAAAAGTCAGCATCGCAAGTTGACGCACGGCATACTGTCCGACGCTTGCGAACAGGGCATCTCGGATTTGGTTGAACGCAACGGCGAGAAAGCGCGCAGCGTTATAGGCAAGCACCAGCATCACGGGTGCGATCAGAAACGCCGGCAAACCCGCTGTTTCACCGGCGAGCACATCCGTGGCCCAGGCGAAAAAATAGGGTGAGAGCACTGTCACGAACTTCGCCACGATCAGCGCAGCAATGGACAGGAGCACGCGCCTTTTCAGATCGGGCCGATCCGAGGGCCAGATGTAAGGCCACAGGTTGGCCAGCGTCGACAGCGTGCTGCCTTCGTCGGCACTGACAACCTTCTGCGTAGTGGGATCCTGGCTGCCGCCGTCCACATCGGTAGCCCCGTCCGGCGCGATGCCTGGTTGATCTGTCAATTGTTTCTCCAGGGCCACGGACAGCGGCCCGTTTTCTTAGCCGATCTTTGTCCTCACCGAACCCATGGCGAGATCCTCGGGCGTTTTCAGAGCGTTCAGTTCCTTCCAGAAGTCCTTCGAGAAGTCTTCCGCCCGGCGCAGCATGTCGTGATTGAGGAAATAGTGGCAATTCCGGCCCCTGGCATCGCAGACCAGAAGCCCCGCGTCCTTGAGCACTTGCAGATGCTGCGAAACGGTGGATTGCGCAAGAGGAAGGTGATCGACGATTTCGCCGCAGCAGGCTTCATCACGCATGGCCAGTTGCTTGACGATGGCTAGACGCGCCGGGTGGCCGAGCGCGCGGAAAATCGCCGCCAGTTCCTCGCAGTTTGACAAGCATGCCTCTGCGGGGATGCAGGACTTTCCCGACGGTTTGTCCGTCTCGCTCATCAGACCACTCCCTCTCTCACGAAACCGTGTTTCATCGTAGATATGCGATGAATTTGCGAAAAAGCAAGTGGTTCAAATGAAATTGGCAGGCAAGCCGAACAGGCCCCCTGCCAATATTCATCAGGCTCGGATTGACGTTATCCCCTGTTGGACGTGTCCTGTTCCCGGTCCGGCCAGTTCACATCGCCCTCGGGTGTCAGGAACACCTGCCCGGGATAAATCAGGTCAGGATCTCTGATCTGGTCCTGGTTCGCCTGATAGATCGTCGTATAACGGACACCATCGCCATATAGACGCCGCGAGATCCTCCAAAGGTTGTCTCCCTTTCGGATGATGACAACCGGAAGCGATTTCTGGACATCGGCGCCCTGGCTTCCCTGACCGCTCCCGGTCCCCGTGGCGACCACCTTGGTCAGAACGATCTGCTTGTCCTGTTCCTTTTCGAAGGTGACGGCCGCACGTGCGTCGACCGTGTCGCCATCCTCAGCGATCAGATCGGCCCGAACCTCAACATCACCTTCCGGAACGTTCTTGGTCCCTTCAACCAGCCATCTGCCGCTGGAATTGACCTTGGCCTCGCCCTGATAGTCTTCGCCAACATAGACGCGCACTGACGATCCCGGTTTTCCGGTGCCGGCAACGTAAACCTTGTCAGGCTCTGATTCGACGGCTTCCACCGTTATGGACGGCGCGCCACCTGCGGCGGGCTGCTGTTGCGGCTGCGTCGCCGCCCCGCTTGCTGCTGCTGCCTGCGTTGCCGGCTCTTGCTGAACGCCGTTTCCGCTGACCTCGCCCGCTGCCGTCTGTGTTCCACCTGTTGTGCCGCCCGCGCCTTGGACCGCAGTACCCGGTTGCGCACCCGCTACAGACTGTCCGGTCTGAGCCGCACCCGTTCCGCTTGATGCCCGAGCTTCCGTTTCCGCTGCCGGTGCGGCGGTTTCGTTCCGGTTCAGAGCCGCTGTATCCGTGGTGCCGCCTTGTGCGGGCGCAGCCGCCGTTTCGGCTGATGCAGACGCATTCGCACCGTTTCCGGCGGCGGACTGCAACTGCGACGCCGTTTCCTGAGCCGGCGGTGGCGCGGCGGCCGTCTCGGTCTGCGTTGATTGTCCGGCTGGCGCCGACCCTTCCGCCGCCCCGCTGCCCGCATCGGTAGACAACGCGGCAACCGCTGCCTCGCCCTGCTGCGTTTCGCCGCCGCCTGATGCGGTCGGTTCAGTGCCCTGCTGGGCCGGAAGTTCTGCAATCTGCGCGCCCGTTGCCGGTTTCTGCAGGATGTTTGCAGGCGCATCCGGCGAGTTCAGCACGACAAGCGGCTGTTCCTTGCCGCCTTCGGGAACAGACACGATGAGGCGCTGCTCGGATTCCTCGATCGAAGCGCCCTTCTCGTCATGGACTTCCAGGCCGACATCATAATCGCCGGGCTTGAGCGGTTCCTCGAGGATAATCGTCCACTCCCCCGCCTGGTTGGCAATGCTCTTGCCGACGACTTCGCCGTTGGCGGTCAGCGCGACCATGGCACCGGCGTCGGAGCGGCCGGCGACCACGGTCTCACCGGTGGGTTCAACACCGACAACATCAAAGCTGGGCCCTTTGACCGGCGGAAGCGGCACCGCGTCGGGCTGCGTTTCGGCCTGCTGAGGTTGGGCAGCCGGTGCGATCTCACCGCCCCCCTGCGCGGCATCGTCCTTCGCCGGCGCAGAAGCCTGCACCTCTTTCTTCTCGGACTTGGCTTCGGTGTTTGTCGGCTTCTGCGCGGTGTCAACGGCTTCCGGCCCCGGCGCAAGGAAGACTTCCTTGTAAAAGTACGCACCTGCAAGCGCCGCAATCGCGAGCGGTACCGCAACAACCGCGGTGCGAACCAAACTGTTCTTGTTCATCGCTTTCCCGTCAGAAGGCTTGCGCGCATGCGACGCTGCTATTTGCATGTCGCGGTCTGGCGCAGCATCTGCCCCTGTCACATTTAATTAGCTGTCCATCCATAGCCCCCTTTTGAGGGCACGGCAAGAAATCCCGCTTGTTTCCCAAAGGTCTCGAAACACAATGCTTGACCTTTGGGGGATCTGAATGCCACATCTTTGCGTCATGAATACGGTTTCTCAAAATCAACTTACAAGCGTCTGTGTCTATTGCGGTTCCAGCTTTGGCTCGGACCCCGCACATGAGGCTGCGGCAACGCGGCTCGGCCAGATCATCGCGGAGGCGGGATTGCGCCTTGTCTACGGTGGCGGTTCCATCGGCCTTATGGGAACGGTCGCGAATGCAGCCCTGGAGTCCGGCGGAGCGGTTACGGGAATCATCCCGCGCTTCCTGGAAAAGCGTGAAGTCATGCTGGAAACGCTTGAGGACCTCGTCATCACCGACGACATGCATGAGCGCAAGCATCTGATGTTCCAGAAGTCCGACGCCTTCATTGCGCTGCCCGGCGGTATCGGCACGCTCGAGGAGGCCGTTGAAATGATGACCTGGGCCCAACTGGGCCAGCACAAGAAGCCGGTTGCCCTCGCGAACATAAACGGTTTCTGGTCCCCCCTGCTGGAGCTGCTCGATCACATGCGCGCCCAGGGCTATATCAGGCCGGATACCGAGGTCCCCTATCTGGTGGCAAAGAGGGTCGAAGACGTTCTGCCGATGCTGCGGGCTTCTGTTGCGGGCCGGGTTCACGAAGAGACAGACGATCTGGCGAAGATAACGGATTTCTGAACCGCCCTCACCGATCGAATTGCCGGGCCTGCGGAGCAATTTGGCCCGGCCTGCGTGCTGTCTTGCATGATGGGTGCTCCCGTACCGGAAGTTGAAGTCCAGCCCGCACGATAGTAGACTCCCCCAAACCCGCCGCCCCGGACCTTCCCATGCAAACCACCCTCCTCGTTGAAGACGCGTCGTTTTTCGAAAAGGCGATTGTCAAGAAACTGCATGACGTCGGCCGTCACCAGATCATGGTCGCGCGCAATTATGCGGAAGCGGAGAGCTGCCTGAACCTGCCCATTGGCGAGCCGGACCTTGCTCTGGTTGATCTCACGCTGCCGGACGCACCGGATGGCGAGATCGTTGACCTGTGTGGCGAATGGAATATTCCGACGATCGTGTTCACGAGCCGGTTCGACCCGAAAACACGCAAGAAGATGCTTCAAAAGGGCGTCATTGACTACGTCCTGAAAGATTCGCCCGGAAGCCTTGACTATGTTGCCGACCTGATAAGGCGGCTTTCGAAAAATCCGGGTATCGGCATTCTTGTGCTGGATGACGCAACCGTTGAAAGACAGGCTATCGCGCAAATTGTCTCCAAGCACATGTACAAGGTTTACCAGGCTGCCAGCACAGACGAAGCGCTCCAGTGCCTGAAAGAAAACAGCGACATAAAGCTGGTCCTGGCGGACTACTTTCTTCCCGGCAAGGACGGGTTCGCATTTCTGAAAGCGGTCCGGCGCAATCACAGCCCGGAACAGGTCGGCATCATCGGCATGTCGGGCGTGACGAATTCCGACAACCGGGTCCGGTTCCTGAAATACGGCGCGGCGGACTTTGTCGACAAGAATTGCTCTCCTGAGGAATTGCTGCTGCGCGTGTCTCAGAAACTGGCCTATATCTACCGTATCGAGGAACTGAACAACCTGGCCATGCGGGATGCGCT
>JBCDEN010000502.1:0-3779 GCA_039179715.1 Pseudomonadota bacterium | reverse complement strand
GCGGGTCGACAAATGCGTGGGGCGCATCGTGTGCTGCAAGCCGCCGCGCGCAGGCCTTTGCGACCCGTTCGCCCAGCCGTGCCGGATGCGGCGGCGCGCTCTGTCTTTCAGAGCCGATGAAGATCAGGAATGTCATGTGGTTCAACCCTGTTGTTCTTGAGCGGTGATCTTAAAAGACGAGCACCAAAAATTGAACGGCAAAGCGCCTGAAGCGGTGGCCGATGCCGTGAAACAGAAGCGTTAACAACGTAATACCTTTGCAATGCCTTTGGCGGCGATGATGTGTCGCAAAGTCTCGGAAATGCGGGCCTAAGTCGCGATTTTGTTAAAAATCTGGTTGATTTCCCAAAGGGAAAACTTAACGGTCGACAAATGGTATTAAATAGGTATTATATTTTTAACGGCTGACGGGAGGACCTTGCCCGGGTGTCGAATCTGCAATGGGCGCGAGGGCAGGCTGGCGCTGGATTTGAACCGCAAAGGGCTGGGTAGAGTATTTCGACTCCTTTCGTCGGACCGGATCGAACAAGAAGAAACCAATGTTTGAAAACAGGGAACAGCGCAATGACACGTAAGTTACTCTCCTTGGCCCTGGTCGGTACGGCCCTTGCTACAAACAGCGCCTTCGCGGAAGACGTCACGCTGACGATTGAAAGCTGGCGCAACGATGATCTGGCCCTTTGGCAGGAAAAGATCATCCCCGCATTCGAAGCGGCCCATCCGGGCATCAAGGTCAATTTCTCGCCGTCCGCTCCGACCGAGTATAATGCCGCTTTGAACTCCAAGCTGGATGCGGGTTCAGCAGGTGACCTGATCACCTGCCGTCCGTTTGACGCCTCTCTAGCCCTGTTCGATGCCGGCCATCTCGTCGATCTCGACGACATGGAAGCCATGAACAATTTCTCCGATGTCGCCAAGGCCGCCTGGCAGTCCGATGACGGATCGGCGAGCTTCTGCGTTCCCATGGCGTCCGTGATCCACGGCTTCATCTACAACAAGGACGCGTTCAACGAGTTGGGTGTTGCAGTACCGGCGACGGAAGAAGAGTTCTTCGCTGTCCTGGAGAAGTTCAAGGAAGACGGCAACTACATCCCCATGGCCATGGGCACCAATGACCAGTGGGAAGCGGCCACGATGGGCTACAACAACATCGGCCCGAACTACTGGAAAGGCGAGGAGGGGCGCAATGCTCTCATCCGGGGTGAGCAGAAGCTGACCGACGAACAGTGGGTTGCGCCCTATGTGACGCTCGCGAAGTGGCGCGACTATCTCGGCGACGGCTATGAAGCCCAGACTTATCCGGATAGCCAGAACCTGTTCACGCTCGGCCGGGCCGCGATCTACCCTGCAGGCAGCTGGGAAATCTCGGGCTTCAACAGCCAGGCCGATTTTGAAATGGGTGCATTCAAGCCGCCAGTCCAGAGTGCCGGCGACACCTGCTATATTTCCGACCACACCGATATCGGCATCGGCATGAACGCAGCGACCGAACATCCAGAAGCGGCGAAGACGTTCCTCGCGTGGGTTGCCTCGCCTGAGTTCGCCTCGATCTTCGGCAACGCCCTTCCGGGTTTTTTCCCGCTGTCGAAGACGCCGGTTGACCTGGAAGATCCACTTGCCAAGGAATTTGTCGGTTGGCGCGACGAGTGCGAAAGCACCATCCGCTCGACCTACCAGATCCTGTCGCGCGGCACGCCTAACCTGGAAAACGAGACCTGGGGTGCGTCTGTTGCCGCCATCAAGGGTACCGAGACACCCGAGGCGCTCGGCCAGAAGCTGCAGGATGGTCTCGCCAGCTGGTACGACAAGCACAAGTAAGCCGTTTCACTGAAACCAGACCCGGACGGGGAGCGCCTCGTCCGGGAGGCCTTGACCGGAGCTTCGAATGAGCAAGCCGCGCTTTCGATGGCATATCGTCGTGTTTCTGGCCCCTGCGGTCCTCGTCTACACGGCCGTCATGATCTTCCCGCTTTTCAACACGTTGCGCCTCGCTCTTTACAGCAAGATCGAGCAGGAACGCGTATTCGTCGGGTTGCAGAACTTCACGACGCTGTTCGGCAATCCGATCTGGGCGGACCAGTTCTGGAACGCGCTGGGCAACAATTTCTGGTTCTTTCTCATTCACATGCTGGTTCAGAACCCGATCGGGATCGCGCTGGCGGCCATGCTCTCGCATCCGCGGCTCCGGTTCGCGGCCTTCTACCGCTCCGCGATCTTTATCCCGACGATCCTGTCTTTCGTGATTGTCGGCTTTGCCTGGAAACTCATTCTCTCGCCGATCTGGGGGATCGCGCCGTCGATGCTGGACGCCGTTGGCCTGAAATCGCTCTATGCGCCCTGGCTCGGCAAGGAAGAATATGCGCTGACCACCCTGTCGCTGATCTCCGTCTGGCAATTCATAGGCATCCCGATGATGCTTATCTATGCGGCGCTGCTCTCCATCCCAGAGGAAATTCTCGAAGCGGGTGAAATCGACGGCATCACCGGCATGTCCGCGTTCTGGAAAATCAAGCTGCCGCTGATCCTGCCGTCCATCGGCATCATTTCGATCCTGACTTTCGTCGGTAACTTCAATGCCTTCGACCTGATCTATGCCGCACAGGGCGCGCTGGCAGGTCCCGATTTTTCCACGGATATCCTCGGCACCTTCCTCTACCGCACCTTCTTCGGCTTCCAGCTGCAACTCGGCGATCCCTACATGGGCTCGGCGATCGCCAGCGCGATGTTCGGGATCATTCTGGTGGGCGTGTGCATCTATCTCTTCGGCATCCAGACCCGGATGCGCAGATACCAGCTGTAGGAGGAAGGGACGATGAACAAGGCACGTTCCAATCCGATCAACACCGCCGCAATGCACGGCGCGCTGATCCTCTACACGCTGATCGCTCTTTTTCCGGTTTTCGTGATCCTGATCAACAGCTTCAAGAACCGGAAGGCGATCTTCCGCGAACCGCTGAGCCTGCCGAGTGCCGAGAGCTTTTCCATGATCGGCTATCAGACGGTGATGAAACAGGGGGACTTTTTCCTTTATTTCCAGAACTCCATGATCGTCACGGTCGTCTCGCTGTTCTTCATCCTGCTCTTCGGTGCCATGGCCGCCTTCGCGCTCAGCGAATACAGGTTCCGCGGCAACATGCTGATGGGTCTCTATCTTGCGCTCGGCATCATGATCCCGATCCGGATCGGCACCGTTGCGATCCTGGAGATGATGGTGGCGACCGGCCTGGTGAACACGCTGACGGCGCTCATTCTGGTCTATACCGCGCAAGGGCTTCCGCTGGCCGTGTTCATTCTCTCCGAGTTCATGCGCCAGGTGTCCGACGACCTGAAGAACGCCGGCCGGATCGACGGGCTGTCCGAATACACGATCTTCTTCCGCCTCGTCCTGCCGCTGGTGCGTCCGGCCATGGCAACAGTCGCCGTCTTCAACATGATCCCGATCTGGAATGATCTCTGGTTCCCGCTGATTTTGGCACCTGCCGAGGAAACCAAGACGCTGACGCTCGGCAGCCAGGTCTTTATCGGCCAGTTCGTGACCAACTGGAACGCGGTCCTGTCCGCGCTCAGCATGGCAATCCTGCCGGTTCTCATTCTCTACGTGATCTTTTCGCGCCAGCTCATTCGCGGCATAACTTCAGGAGCGGTCCAATGATACGTGTCTTGATTGCGGGCCTTGGCAAGATGGGGCTTTCGCACGCATTGGCCCACCACCGGAACGGGGCGTCCGAGATTGTCGGTCTTGTCAACCGGTCCGGGCAGGTCGATCATCCCGAACTGGC
>JBCDEN010000738.1:0-2293 GCA_039179715.1 Pseudomonadota bacterium | reverse complement strand
TCATTGACCGGCCAAACTTCGCGCTGGTTCTTGCGGTGCTGACCGTCTTGCTCGGCGCGCTGGCGATCCGGTTCGTTCCTATTGCCCAGTTTCCGCAGATTGCACCGCCGCATGTACAGGTAACGGCATCCTATCCAGGAGCGAATGCCGCGCTCATCCAGAATGCGGTTGCAGCTCCGATCGAGGAACAGGTCAACGGCGTGGAGGGCATGCTCTACATGTCGTCGTCCTCGTCAAGCGAGGGCAGCTACGAGCTGACGGTGACATTCGCGGTCGGCACGGACCCCGACATTGCCGCTGTTGACGTTCAGAACCGGGTCGCTCTGGCGACGCCCCTGTTGCCGGAAGCCGTAACGCAACAGGGCATATCGATTTCGAAGCAAGACAGCGACATGCTGCAGGTCATCAACCTGCTGTCGCCCGACAACAGCCACGATCAGCTGTTCCTGAGCAACTATGCGGCGGATTTCCTGCAAGATCCGCTGAGCCGGATCAACGGCGTCGGATCGGTCAGTCAGTTCGGCCCTTTGAACTACAGCATGCGGGTCTGGCTCAATCCGGAAAAAATGGCTGCGCTGAACCTGTCGGCGACCGACGTTTCCAGTGCAATCGAAGCGCAAAATGTCGAGGCTGCGGCGGGGCGGATCGGTGCGCCCCCGTTCGGCGATCAGGCTTCGGCGTTTCAGTTCACGCTCGAGGCGGACGGGTTGCTGGAAACGTCGGTGCAGTTCGAGAACATCATCATCCAGTCGCAGGATGACGGGTCCTTCATCCGGTTGAAGGACATCGCCCGCGTCGAACTGGGCGCGGAAAGCTACTCCGCAACGGCATTCTTCAACGGCCAGCCCTCCGCCGTCGTCGGAATTTTCCAGGAAAGCGGTGCCAACGCACTGGATGTGGCGGACGCCGTGCGCGCGCAGATGGATGCCCTGTCGAAACAGTTTCCCGATGGCGTGGAATACGTGCTTGCCTATGACGTCACGACAGCCGTGCGCAAGTCCATCGAGGAAATCGGCTTCACGCTCGCCATGACGACCTTGCTGGTCATTGCAGTGACGTTTTTCTTCCTCCTGAGCATACGCGCGACCCTGATCCCGGCAATCGCAATCCCTGTCTCGCTCCTGGGCACCATGGCCCTGATCTATATCGCCGGCTTCAGCGCCAACATGATCACGCTGTTCGCGATCATTCTTGCAATCACGCTTGTCGTGGACGATGCCATCGTCATCATCGAAAACACCGAAAGGATCATGGAGGACGAAGGCCTTGAGCCGCGAGAAGCCACGCTCAAGGCGATGTCGCAAGTCACGAGACCGATCGTTGCAACGACATTTGTCCTTGCGGCCGTTTTCGTGCCGGTGTGCTTCTTCCCCGGGATCACCGGCAAGATCTACCTTCAGTTTGCGCTGACAATCACATTTGCCTTCGCGCTGTCGGCCGTGAACGCACTTACGCTCGGGCCGGTGATGTGCTCCACATTCCTCTCCCGCAAGACAGGACATCCCAAGGGGCTCCTGCGCGTGATACCCGGTCTCATCGACAAGGTGCGGGACGCCTATGTCGCCCTGGTGCGCGTCATGCTGCGGTTCATGGCGGTTTCACTGATCGTTTTCGCCTCCGTCCTCGCAGCGACGATCTATCTGTTCCAGACAACGCCGACCGGGTTTATTCCGACAGAAGACAACGGGGTCCTGTTTGCAAGCATCGAGCTGCCCGACGGCGCATCGCTGCAGCGGACCGAAGCGGTCGTTCAGGAGCTCAGCGCCAGGGCGCGGCAGCAGAAAGGTGTGGCATCGGTGACGTCTGTTGCCGGTTTCAGCATCATTGCCGGAAACAAGTCCAATGTCGGCCTTCTGGTGCTTCTGCTGGAACCCTGGGATCAGCGCAAAACGGCGGATACGCAGTGGCAGGCAATCATGTCGTCACTCGACAAGAGCCTTGCGACCTTTCCCGAGGCGACATCCTTCATATTCCCGCTGCCTGCCATTCAGGGGGTCGGATCCAGCGGCGGGCTGTCGGCGCAATTGCTCGATTACAAGTCCGAAAGCATCGAAGACTTCAACGCGGTCAAGACCGCCTTTCTGACAGCGCTCATGAAAGAGCCGGAATTCCAGTCCGCGTTCAGCAGCTTTTCCGCAAACGCGCCGCAGTATCACCTGACGATCGACAGGGACAGGGCCGAGGCCCTCAAGGTGGATGTGAGCGACCTTAAGCATAGTAATCCTTCCTAAATCTGCGTCTTAGAATCTGCGCTTAAATTTGCGCTATGTATCATACTCACGGGCTTCTAGCG
>JBCDEN010000138.1:0-7880 GCA_039179715.1 Pseudomonadota bacterium | reverse complement strand
ATATGCGGCGGACAGGATCACGCCGGTGGTGGCAAGGAAGGCGACCCAGGTATTGACCTGGAAAGCACCCATCAGCGTCAGGATTTCACCGACGAAGCCTGACGTGCCCGGCAGACCGACATTGGCCATCGTGAAGATGAGAAAGGCAACGGCGTATTTGGGCATCCGGTTGACGAGACCGCCATAGGCGGAAATCTCGCGCGTATGCATCCGGTCGTAGATCACACCGACGCACAGGAAGAGCGCACCGGAGACAATGCCGTGAGACAGCATCTGGAAAATCCCGCCCTGAACGCCCTGCTCCGTCATGGTGAAGATGCCCATGGTGACATAGCCCATATGCGCGACCGAGGAATAGGCGATCAGCTTCTTGATGTCTTCCTGGGCCAGGGCAACCAGCGAGGTGTAGATGATCGCGACCACCGACAGCGTGAACACGAAGGGTGCGAACATGTCGGATGCGATCGGAAACATCGGCAATGAGAACCGCAGGAAACCATAGCCGCCGAGCTTCAGGAGAATACCCGCCAGGATAACCGAGCCGGCGGTCGGCGCCTCGACATGGGCATCGGGAAGCCAGGTATGGACAGGCCACATCGGCATCTTCACCGCAAAGGACGCAAAGAACGCCAGCCAGAGCCATGTTTGCATCCCGCTCGGGAACGTGTGCGCCAGAAGCTTCTCGATATCGGTCGTACCAGCGTTCCAGTACATCGCCATGATCGCGATCAGCATCAGGACGGATCCGAGCAGCGTGTAGAGGAAGAACTTGTAGGATGCATAAACGCGGCGTTTCCCGCCCCACACGCCGATGATCAGGAACATCGGGATAAGGCCTGCCTCGAAGAAGATGTAGAACACGAAGAGATCAAGCGCGCAGAACACGCCGATCATCAGCGTTTCCAGCACCAGGAACGCGATCATGTATTCCTTGACCCGCTTCTGGACGCTGTCCCAGGAGGCAAGAATGCAGAACGGCATCAGGAACGTCGTCAGGATCACGAACAGAACCGAAATTCCGTCCACACCCATCTTGTAGCTGATATCGCCACCGAGCCAGTCGCGGTTTTCGACAAACTGGAAACCCGGATTGGCGTAATCGAAATTGCCCCAGATGAACAGGGACAGCAAAAACGTGACGCTGGTCGTGACAAGCGCAACCATCCGGATATTGCGTTTGCTGCCCTCGTCATCGCCCGAAACCAGGAGAATGAACAGAACGCCGAGCAGCGGCAAGAACGTCGTGAGGGAGAGTATTGGCCAGTCAATCATCAGTTTGCACCCCCACCGGTGCCGGTAGCGGTGAACATTGACCAGGTTATGAGAGCCGCCACACCGATCAGCATCGCAAATGCGTAGTGATAAAGATATCCGGTCTGCAGCCGAACGACCCAGGACGTGACGTTCTGGACGCGCGCCGAAATGCCATCGGGTCCAAAGCCGTCAATCACGGTGCCGTCCCCTTTCTTCCAGAGCGCGCGGCCGACCCACATCGCCGGGCGGACAAAGAGGAAATCGTAGGCTTCGTCAAAGTACCACTTGTTGAGCAGGAACTTGTAAAGCCCCTGGTGCCGCTCGGCGAGTTGCTTCGGCATCTCCGGTGAGCGGATATAGAACTGGTAAGCGACAAGGAAGCCGATCACCATCATGACGAAGGGCGACACTCTTACCCATGCCGGAACATCGTGCATGGCATGAAGGACATGGAGATCGCCGAAGGCAGGCAACGCCCCGTTCCAGAAGGCTGTGTAGGCTTCCTCGGAATAGAAGAACGAATTGTAGAACACCATCCCGGCAAGGACCGCTCCGATCGAGAGAACGAACAGCGGCACCGTCATCACGAGCGGCGATTCGTGAACATGTTTCATCACGTCCACGGGTGCGCGTGGCTTGCCATGAAACGTCATGAATGTCAGGCGCCAGGAATAGAACGACGTCAGCGCCGCGGCAATGACGGTCAGCCAGAAGCCGTAAAGCGCCATCGAGTTTGCATGTTCTCCGCCGGCTCCTGCAAAGGCGGCCTCGATGATCCCGTCTTTTGAGACAAAGCCGGCAAAACCGATATGCGTAAAGGGAATACCGACGCCGGTCAGGGCCAGCGTGCCGATCATCATCGTCCAGTAGGTAATCGGAATGTGTTTCCGGAGCCCGCCCATCTTGCGCATGTCCTGCTCGTCGGACACCGCGTGGATGACGGAGCCGGCACACAGGAACAGGAGCGCCTTGAAGAAGGCGTGCGTGAACAGGTGGAAAATGCCGATCGAATAGGCCCCGACTCCAAGCGCAACAAACATGTAGCCGAGCTGCGAACACGTTGAATAGGCGATCACGCGTTTGATGTCGTTCTGAACGAGACCGACGGTTGCTGCAAAGAATGCGGTCGTGGCCCCGAAGAAGACGATCACGGTCAGGGCTGTTTGTGACAGTTCCATAAGCGGCGACACGCGCGCCACCATGAAAACACCGGCGGTGACCATCGTCGCGGCATGGATGAGCGCGGAGACCGGTGTCGGGCCTTCCATGGCGTCCGGCAGCCAGGTGTGCAGCAGGAACTGCGCAGATTTGCCCATCGCGCCCATGAACAGCAGAAGGCAGACGATCGTCATTGCCCCTTGGGGATCGAGCTGATAGCCGAGAAACGTCATGACCGGCTCCTGGCCCTCGATGAAGGACGGAGCGTCATTGAAGATGGTCGTGAATTCGATGCTTTGGAAAAGGTAGAAGACGCCGAAGATACCGAGCGCGAACCCGAAGTCGCCGACGCGGTTGACGACGAACGCCTTCATGGCCGCCGCATTTGCGGACGGTTTCTTGTACCAGAAACCGATCAGCAGATACGACGCAAGCCCCACGCCCTCCCAACCGAAGAACATCTGCAGAAGGTTGTCGGCAGTCACCAGCGACAGCATGGCAAAGGTAAACAGCGACAGGTAGGCAAAGAAACGCGGCCGATGCGGGTCGTGATGCATGTAGCCGATCGAATAGACATGCACCAGCGCGGACACCGTGTTGACGACGACGAGCATGACAGCCGTCAGCGTGTCGACGCGAATTGACCAGGACACTTTCAGATCGCCGGCATCAATCCACCGGAACAGTTCGACGATCTGCAACTCGGAACCGCCGAGCCAGAATCCGAAAAACGTTATCCAGGAGAGGATGGCTGCAAGAATGACCAGACCGCTCGTGATGTACTCACAGGCCTTGTCCCCGATGGTCCGGCCGAAGAGACCGGCAATGAGGAAGCCGATAAGCGGCAGGAACAGGATCGCGGAATACATCAGCGCCTAGCCTTTCATCACATTGACGTCTTCGACTGCGATGGAGCCGCGATTGCGGTGGAACACCACCAGGATCGCCAGGCCGATCGCCGCTTCGGCGGCGGCCACGGTGAGCACGAGCATCGTGAAAATCTGTCCCATCAAGTCTCCGAGGAACGACGAAAAGGCGACGAAGTTGATATTCACCGACAACAACAGCAACTCGATGGACATCAAAATAACAATCACGTTTTTCCTGTTCAAAAAGATCCCGAAAATCCCGATTGTGAACAGGATCGCCGCGACCGATAGATAATGCGACAGACCAATTTCCATGGGCGCCTCGCCGTGCTCCCCTCTGTTATCACAACCGGGAACCGCACGGAGGAGCGTGCCGGTTTCCGGACAATTCGCGTGTGACGCGGAGGGCCCGCGTCAGATTCCCTTACCCGTCTCGACCTTGCGGACCTCGATAGCAGCGTCCCGCGTGCGCGCAACCTGGTCCGGAATGCTCTGACGTTTCACATTCGGCTTGTGGCGAAGCGTCAGGACGATCGCCCCGATCATGGCCACAAGAAGCACCAGCCCCGCCACCTGGAAGAAATAGATGTATTTCGTGTAGAGCACCGATCCGATCGCTTCGATATTGGTTGTCTGGGCAAGGTCCGGTGTCGGTTCCGCGCCTTGGCCGAGGACACCCGGCGCAATGAACCAGGCTCCCAACGCCATCAGCAGTTCGACCAGGAGGATCAGTCCGACCAGGGTGCCTATCGGCAGATACTGCAAGAAGCCTTGCCGCAACTCGACGAAATCGACATCCAGCATCATGACGACGAAGAGGAAGAGCACCGCAACGGCACCCACATAGACGACCACGAGCAGCATGGCCAGGTATTCAGCGCCCAGCAACAGGAACAGTCCGGCAGAGTTCACGAAGGCAAGAATCAGGAACAGGACCGACGTCACCGGGTTTCGGGCAGCGATCACCATCAACCCGGATGCCAGTGTGACACCGGCAAAGAGGTAGAAAAAGAGGGCTTTAAGGATCATATCAAAGACCTGCCTGTCGAATGGCCGAACCGGCCGGAGCTGCGCAGTCCGGCCGAGATGCCGGGCCAGAGCCGAAGTGTACAATTAGCTCCTAACGGTAAGGAGCATCCATTTCAATGTTGCGTGCAATTTCGCGTTCCCAACGGTCCCCGTTGGCAAGCAGCTTTTCCTTGTCGTAATAAAGCTCCTCGCGGGTCTCAGTCGCAAACTCGAAATTCGGTCCTTCAACAATTGCGTCCACCGGGCAGGCTTCCTGGCAGAAGCCGCAGTAAATGCATTTGACCAGGTCGATATCGTAGCGGGTCGTCCGGCGCGTGCCGTCATTGCGACGCGGACCCGCCTCGATGGTAATGGCCTGTGCCGGGCAGATCGCCTCGCACAGTTTGCACGCGATACAACGTTCTTCTCCGTTCGGGTACCGGCGCAACACGTGTTCCCCCCTGAAACGGGGGCTCACGGGACCTTTCTCGAACGGGTAGTTCACGGTCGGCTTCGGTTTGAAGAAGTAACGCATCGCCAAAAAGAATGCCGACACGAACTCCTGCAGAAACAGCGATTTGGCGGCTTGGTTAAGTCCCATCGCGGTTGTCTCTCCTTGATCAACCAGCCAGCTGGCTGGCGGCCCAATAACCGATAACCGGGAAACCGACTATCGGAACTCCAAAAATTAGCGCGCTCAGGGGCGCTTTGTACCTGGCCGCGGCCCCACCGTCGCCGCCTGCCTGCCTGTTCTTCATCTCTGACGCCTGAAGGATTCCCTTCAGGATCCTGTAATCGATCCAGCCGATATAAAGACCGACCACTGCACCGATCACGCCGGCAATCGAAATACTCACGCCGCGCCCGGTGCCCAGCCAGTTGCCATCAGCACGGCGGCGACCACGACGACCATCGCCAGCGACAGCGGCAGAAACACCTTCCAGCCGAGACGCATCAGCTGGTCGTAGCGGTAGCGCGGCACCATGGCCTTGACCATTGCGAACATGAAGAAGCCCAGAAGGCATTTCAAAATGAACCAGACGACGCCCGGAACCCAGGTGAACGGCGCAAAATCAAGGGGCGGCAGCCAGCCACCCATGAAGAAGATGGTCATCAGGGCGCACATCAGGCAGATAGCGACATATTCGCCGAGCATGAACATCATGTACGGCGTGGACCCGTATTCGACCATGAAGCCCGCAACAAGTTCCGACTCTGCTTCCGCGAGGTCGAACGGCGGACGGTTTGTCTCTGCCAGAGCCGACACGAAAAACACCACGAACATCGGGAAAAGCGGCAGCCAATACCAGTTCAGGAAGGACAGCCAGGGCAAGCCGATCATGGTGGCAAGACCGGTCTGCTGTGCCTCGACGATCCCGGAAAGGTTCAAGGTGCCCGCACAGAGCAGGACCGTGACGATCACGAACCCGATGGAAACCTCGTAGGACACCATCTGCGCCGCCGAACGCAGCGCGGACAGGAACGGGTATTTCGAGTTGGACGCCCACCCCCCGATGATCACGCCGTAGACTTCAAGGGACGAGACCGCGAACACGAACAGGACGCCGACATTGATGTTGGCAATGACCCATCCGTCCGCAACGGGAATCACGGCCCAGGCCGACAGCGCCAGCAGAACCGAAATCAACGGCGCCAGCAAAAACAGGATCTTGTTGGATCCGTCCGGGATAACCGGCTCCTTGAGGACGAATTTCAGCAGATCGGCAAAGCTCTGCAGCAGTCCCCAGGGTCCGACAACGTTGGGACCCCTGCGGATCTGAACGGCAGCCCAGATCTTGCGGTCCGCGTACAGGATGTAGGCGACGATCACAAGAAGTACGACCATCAGCAAAATGCACTGGAAGGCGATCCAGAGGAACGGCCATCCATAGGTCGTCATGAAGTCTGCCATATCGGTCCCCTGCCCCTATTCAGCCGCTTCTGCTGCCCGCGACTGCGCGAGCGACGAACATTCGGCCATCGTCTTGGATGCGCGCGCAATCGGGTTGGTCAGATAAAAATCCCGGACCGCGTTTGCAAATCCGGCGCTGTCCATTTTTGCCTTGGCATTCGCAAGCTTTTCCAGATCCGCAGCATCACCCGGCTCGATCGCATCGATCCCTGTCAGGTGAGGATGCGCCTCGAACAGTTTCGCGCGTAACTCGGCAAGTGAATCGAACTCGAGAGTCTGGCCGAGATTGGCCGAAAGCGCGCGCAGGATCGCCCAGTCTTCGCGCGCATCTCCCGTAGGAAAGGCTGCACGATCGGCCATCTGCACCCGGCCCTCGGTATTGACGTAAAGGGCGGACTTTTCCGTGTAGGCCGCGCCCGGCAGAATGACGTCCGCCCGGTGCGCACCCCGGTCACCGTGCGTGCCCTGGTAGACCACGAATGCGCCTTCCGGAACCTCGACTTCATCGACGCCCAGGAGGAACAAGACATCGAGCGCGCCGCTTTCCAGCATTTCTCCGGTGTCCTTGCCGCCTTCGCCCGGCACAAACCCGATATCGAGTGCGCCGACTTGCGACGCCTCGGTGTGCAGGATATTGAACCCGTTCCAACCGTCCTTGATGACGCCGATGGACTTGGCGGCAGCCAGGATGTTCGCCAGAACCGCCGCGCCGTCCGGGCGGTTCAGCGCACCCTGGCCGACAATGAACATGGGCCGTTCGGCCTTCGCCGGAGCATGGTCGACGAATTGCTTGAGCGTGTCCGGTCCCGCGCCCAGATAGGTGACCGGATAGGTCAGGTCAGCATTCTCACCGATGAGGCCGATATGGATGTCGCCATGCGTCCAGCGCCTGCGGATACGTGAATTCAGAACCGGCGCCTCCTGGCGTGGATTGGTCCCGATCAGCATGATGGCGTCGGCCTCTTCGATCCCCTGGATGGTGGAATTGAAGATATAGCTGGCGCGGCCGTTTTTCGGATGAAGCGGTGAACCCGGAAAACGGCTGTCGATGTTTTCAACGCCGAGTTTCCCCATCAGGCTTTTCAGGGCGAACATGTCCTCGACCCCGGCCAGCTGACCGGCGAGTGCACCAATCCGGTCTGTACCCGTTCCCGCGACCTTTTCGGAAATGATCTGGAAGGCCTCGGACCAGGAAACGGCCTGCAGCTTTCCGTCTTTGCGCGCATAGGGGCGATCAAGGCGCTGTGTCTTCAATCCGTCCCAGATATAGCGCGACTTGTCGGAGATCCACTCCTCGTTCACGTCTTCATTCAGCCGTGGCATGACGCGCATGACTTCCTTGCCGCGTGAATCGACGCGGATCGCGGAGCCGACCGCATCCATGACGTCGACACTTTCGGTCTTGGTCAACTCCCACGGACGCGCATGAAATTCATAAGGCTTGTGGGTCAACGCACCGACGGGACAGAGATCGGCGACATTGCCTTGCATTTCGGAGGACAGCGCTGCTTCCAGATAGGTGGTGATCTCGGCGTTCTCGCCGCGCCCGACAAGACCCATGTCGGTCACACCGCACACCTCGGTAGTGAACCGGACGCAACGCGTACAGTGGATGCAGCGCGTCATGATCGTCTTGATCAGCGGGCCGATTTCCTTGTTCTCGACGGCCCGCTTGTTCT
>JBCDEN010000229.1:0-6378 GCA_039179715.1 Pseudomonadota bacterium | reverse complement strand
TGTGGAGCAGCCTCGGCTTCTTCAACCGTCTCGCCCGCCATGGCGGCATCCGCCTTGGCTGACATGTCCTCGAGCTTGCCGATGAGTTCGCTGTCGTCGCCTTCCGGCTCCTCGCCCTCGGCCGCCTCAAGTTCACCTAGAATGTCCTTGATCTGGTCGATCGAGAGCAGAATCAGGGAAACGGCTTCCTGCGTAACCGGTGCGCCGTCACGAAACTTGCCCATGAGCGTTTCCGCCGCATGCGCAATACCTTCAAGCCGGGGAAGGCCCAAGAATCCGCAAGTGCCCTTGATGGTGTGCACCAGCCGGAAAATGTTATCCAAAATTGTCGCGTTGTTGGGTTCCTGCTAGAACTTCACGAGCTCTACGTCAACAACATCGAGACTCTCGTTCGTCTCGGTAATAAATTCCCTGAGGAGGTCGTCCATGGCCTGCTCTCACCCGACTTGTTACTGGTTCCGCATCCTTAAACGGATGTCTGGACCGAAAAGTCCATGAGAGTAGGTTGACGGCAAAGAGTTAAGATACGCTGAAACGCGCGGACACTTTTGTCGAAGTGTATCAGACCTTTGGAAGGGCCGTTATTTTTACCAATTCTTCTTGTTTATCTATTGTTAATACCATGTTGGATTCACGCGCCAGAAGCAAAGTATAGATCGGCTGGACCGAATGCGCATCGATGCGCTCGGGCTCCTCTCCGTCCAGCGTTTCCTTCATTCCAAGCGGGATACGCGGATTGAGTCCGCTGGCATTCAACGTGAAGGACGGCGATTGCGGATCGCCTTCCATTTCAACCTTTATCTCACCGCCGCGCGGAACGCACTGATTGGCGATCAAAATGAGGTTAAGCAGAAGTTTAACGTAATTTTTCGGCATCAGGTGCCGGGAAACTTGCCAAACTAGATCGGATTTTTCGTTTTCCATAAAGCCTGTGGCAACAACTTGGGCATCGCCCAGATCGATCTCGGCGCCGGCAGAACCGGCCGCACCGAATGCAAGGCGCGCGAATTGCAGTTTCGCCGAGGCCTGACGCGCGCTCTTTCGAATGAGGTCCATCGCAAAATCGCGCATGTCCTCGGAGCCTTCTTCGTCAAGGACTTCAAGACCGTTGGTGATCGCGCCCACCGGGCTGATGATGTCGTGACAGACGCGGCTGGCAACCAGGGCGGCGAGGTCCAGGGAGGAAAGCTCTTTGAGTGCTGACATGACGATGTAAGGCTCTTCTGAAAGGATCTTTGCGAAAATCTGATTCGCGTTGCGTTTCGCAAGGGTTACACATCCGTAAAGCCGCTGCCAAGACAACGCCGTTGCGCAGACGCGATCATCCAGATGAAAGTTGCCTGTTTTGCGGATTTCAGCGGAAAAGACCGGCCTTGAACGGCAATCGGGCGCCGGAAATGTTCCCAGATACGGATCCATGTAAAAACCGAGGGGGTTTGAGGCGGCTTGCGTCTCGTCAAGGCGCGCAAGCGCAGGAAATGCCCCTCATTTTCAAGCCTTTTCGCAACGCGCAGGAGGCCCGCGCCGCACACGCGTCCTGACGGGATGTCGCCATTTTGCATGCCATTTCAGTCTCATTCATGGGTTCATCACCAAGGGTCAGGATTCATTCATTTGGATGAATTGGTAGGGATGAATTTGTTCAGATACGAGGCGCAAAGATGCAGGAAACCGTCCGGTTTCCAAGGATTTGCAACGACGTTGCCGGGCAAATTCACCCTATCCCTGCAGGACGCAAAAACGGCTTCGATCTGCACCGTCAAACCGCTCAACCGGGCAGAAAGCCCGCTTGTCGCGCGTTTCCTTGCAGCTCATCGCCGTTTGCTGCGCCAACTCAACCAGATGAATGAGTTCTGACCCTAAAGCGCGGGTGTGCAGCCGGCGCCGCGCGCGTTGGATTGCGCATCCTTGGCAAGCTGGGCGCCGTTGATCACAAACAAGAACCGATTTACGACGGAATGGAAAAAGACCAGCCGCCTTTCCACCACCGCGTAAATGAACGGATTTCCTGCCGTGGCAAAGCCTTCCGAAAGCGCGTAGCCGCCGCAACCTGCAAACATGGGTGCATAGGTTTCCGGATTGCGTTCAAAAGCGGCCATGTTGCCTTCGTTGACAAAGATCCACTCCGCGCCTCCCCATGCGAGTTCGTGCTGCCGGTCACCCTTTCGGGGACGCCCGTCGACAAAATAGCTGACCGGGTCGTGGCCTCCGATGGCGTAGCCGGTAATCGGATCGGGGACGAAAAGTTGGGGACGCGCGGCAACTTCGTAGACAAAAGCACCCAGAAGAGCACTCATCGAAATGGAAAGACATATCCATGTCTTTTTTTCAGGCCAGCTTTTCATCGATTCGGCTATGTAGGGTACCGAGGCTTGCGCGAATCAGTTTGATTCTATTGCGATCCAGCGTACGGGCTGAGGCACTTCAAGACAATGCGCCTCGTCCGGCAGATGATGAGGAGTCCCAATAAATGGCAAAAAGAGACCGGCAAGTGGCATCCCTGTTGAAAGCTGCGTTTTTGTGCTTTTGCCTGATTGCCGTACCCAGCTTCGCCTTGGCTCAAACGTCCGGTAAGGAACCGATCGACAGTGCCCAGACCTACGATGAAGACCAGATCCTGAAAACGGGCCACGAGTTCTTCGGCTCGGTCTCCGGCGGTCTCGCCTCTGTCATCGAACGGGCCTTTTCCAGATACGGTGAACCCAACGGCTACATTCTGGGCGAAGAAGGGTCCGGTGCATTTGTCGCCGGCGCCCGGTATGGCGAAGGCCATCTCTATACGCGCAACGCCGGAAACCATAAGGTCTTCTGGCAGGGGCCGTCAGTCGGATGGGATTTCGGCGCCGACGGTGCCCGGGTGATGATTCTTGTCTACAAGCTGCCGAGCGTGGACTCGATTTACGATCGGTTCGCGGGCGTCAACGGATCCGCCTATCTCGTCGGCGGCGCCGGAATGACCGTCCTGTTGAGAAACGAAACCGTTCTTGTTCCCGTGAAAGCGGGTGTCGGCGCGCGCCTCGGCCTCAACATGGGCTACCT
Source organism: Pseudomonadota bacterium (assembly GCA_039179715.1). GTDB lineage: Bacteria > Pseudomonadota > Alphaproteobacteria > Rhizobiales > Stappiaceae > Roseibium. The sequence goes on along the minus strand of JBCDEN010000229.1, from coordinate 3,339 downwards.
GAAATTCACGCCGAAACCGACCTGGAACCCCTTCTGACGGGCCGGATTCGTCAATATGCACAGGCAGGAAGTTGATCTTGCCAAGGTCTGTCGGCTCTTGGCGAAACGGTCTGTCTCGTCTAATGATTGTATATGAAATTGGGAGAACCATCGGGAACCCGACGTGATTGAAGCGGTCATGTATATTGCACTGGGGTTTTGCGCGGCCGGCCTGATCGGTCTTGCGATACTCCCTGCCTTCTACCGGAGGGCATCCCGATTGACCGAAGAAGCGCTGCGTGCCGTCAACCCATCCAGCTATGCAGAGGTCCGGGCTGCGCAGGATCAGGCAAGAGCGAGGCACGCCATCGAGCTGAGGCGCGTTGAACGCCAGCTCGATGACGAGCGCTCCAAGGCCGCCAGGCATCATCTGGAAGTGTCGCGCCTGCGAACGGAAATCGAGGGTTTGAACCGTGGGCACAAGGCCCAGGTCTCCGGCCTGGAATCCAAGCTTGGTGCCCTGCATGGCGACCAGAAAGCCGTTGATCTCCTGTCCTCCGAAGTCACTGCCCTGAAAGAGAAGCTGTCGGAAACGGAAACCGCGCTCGCCGAGAGCTGGAAATCGTCCGAAAGTGAGGAAACAGTCCGGAAGGCAGAGGACAAACCCGGGGACAGCGCCAATGACTGGCTTCCGGCCGCCGGCACGATGGCACTCGCCCAGATCACGGGTCTGGAAGCGGAAGTGGCGACGTTGAAATCACGCTTGTTGAAATACGAGGCCGTTGAAAACCCGCCGCGTGAACCGGTCGAGGGCAGCCTGGAGATCTCGGAGCGTGCCAAGCTGGAAGCGCAGCTCGTCGACACGGAATCGAAATACGTTACCGCACAGGCGGAAGTCGCAAGACTCTCACTGCTGCTGGATGCTGGACAAGACAATACCGCCGGCGAAAACCTGGAAGAAACCAGCGTGCATTCGGAAGAACTCGACGAACTGAAGCGCATGACCGTCCAGCAGAAGGCTGAACTCGTTGCCAAGGACCGTACCCTGGACCGGATGACCGGTCAGATGGAGAAGCTGAAGAGCGACCTGGTGCAAGCACCTGGCCTGGTTGAACTGAGGCAGGAATTCAAGGCCCTCGCCGCCCGGCTTGCCGGCACCGTCAAGGAAGCGGCACCGGAAGAAGAGCGGCCGCAGGAAAGCGACGCGGAAGACGCCTCAGAAGACAAAAAGGGGAAAAACCGGACGCGGCACGTCGTTGTTGCGAACAGCAAGACAAGCAAGCCGCCGTCGATCAAGGTCAGAGCAGCAAAGATAGCGCCCAGGAAGGAAGAGGCATCCTCAGCCAAGTCTTCCGAGATCGCCACAGCCGCCGAGGCGCTTGTCAGCAGGATCGTTGCCTCCAATCGAAAGAATGCGGCCGACGAGAACAACGCATCGGAAGAGATCAAGGCAAACGCGGACAATGGGGCCGACACTGCGCCGGACACCGACCCGGAAGACAAACCCACCAAACAGAAAAAGAAAGATGTTGCTTGAGCGTCGCGATCATCGGGTTGTGCGGCGCCCGGTTCATTCCCCTGAAAGCCTCCCTTAAATGCTGATTGAACGTCACAATGCAATTCTTGAACTTGCGCGGCAGATGGGGCGGGTCAGCGTTGACGATCTGGCACAACGGTTCGATGTCAGCCCGCAGACCATCCGCAAGGACCTGAACGAACTCTGCGAACGGCGCCTGCTTGCCAGAACCCACGGCGGCGCACTTCTCTCTTCCGGCATTGAAAATGTCGGTTATGAGGCCCGCAGGATCATTTCAAGCAAGGAAAAAGCGGATATCGGCGAGAGCGTCGCAGCGCTCATTCCGGACAACACCTCCATCTTCATCAATATCGGCACGACGACGGAGGCCGTGGCCCAGGCTCTCCTTCAGCACCGCGGGCTGATGGTGATAACGAACAACATCAACGTTGCCAGCCTGATGCGCGGCTATTCCCAGATCGAAGTGGTGATCGCAGGCGGTGTGTTGCGGCATGCCGACGGCGGCATTGTCGGTGAGGCCGCGGTCGATTTCATGCGCCAGTTCAAGGTCGACTTTGCCGTCATCGGTGCATCGGCCGTCGATCCGGATGGGTCATTGCTCGATTACGACTACCGCGAGGTCAAGGTGACCAAGATCATCATGGACAACGCCCGCCACGTCATTCTCGCTGCCGACAGCACGAAATTCGAGCGAACGGCGCCTGTGCGCGTCGGTCATCTTTCTCAGGTCACCACCTTCGTGACAGACTATTGTCCCGATCCGAATTTCGCGAAAATTGCGCGCGATGCCGAGGTGAAGCTGATTGAAACGGGGCAACAGCCTCCCGACACTTGATGTTTGCCAGGCGATTGAAGCCGCAGTCCAATTGGGCTGCCGGCTCCGGCAGCAAAGGCACGTCTGTCTGGAGGACAGCGCCTGTGTCAGGGCGGCGCGAGCCGGACGCATTCCGCATCACTGACCAGCACCGGAAAACCGCAAGAAAGACGCACCGCTCCGGGTCTGGGTCCGGTAGGAAGATGCCGTAAAGACGCCGCGAAGCGAACTGGATCGGAGTGCCGGCCACCTGGACATGCAACGCGAGTGATCCGGTGACGCCGACGCCGAAAGCTTGCCGGTCTTCGGTTCATCCGAATTCGGCCATGGTGAGAGCTGCGATTTCACCACGGTAACCGTCGCGTGTCCGGACAATTTCAATCCCGTCGGCCGCTGGCAGAGTTGGCCGGGAGTGACAAGGGAAACATTCCAAGATATCGCCCGAGGCGTGCTCATCAGGCACGCCTACGAGGCCGGGAGCCTCTGGTACGGCATACTGGAAAGATGACATTGTTCGAGGAAAGTGGCACGCCCAACGGGACTCGAACCCGTGTTTCCGCCGTGAAAGGGCGGCGTCCTAGACCGCTAGACGATGGGCGCGCAATGGCTCGAAACGTGTCCGCGTCAAGCCGAGGACCGTGCGTATAAGACCGCGTGGACAAAGACGCAACCTCTTTTTTCGCATTGGTGTCATCTGTCGGCATTTTTCCGGCGTACCGGGAATAATGACAATCCTGTGCTGCCGCTTGCGGCCCTCACCGCGCAACAAAATCCGTCCGGCCGATCTGCTTGCCGCTCACCGGATCCACGCGAAGAAGCGCCGTTTTGCTTCCCTCTCTCACCAGAACGTAGATGACGCCGTCGGAAACGGTTGCCTGAACAACTTCCGCGTCCGGGCCGACGACAATCGACGACGCGAAGGCATCTTGCGAAATATCGGTGTCATCGGTGTTGATCTTGTAGAGAATTGCTGCAAAGACAGCGAACAAACCCGCGAACATGATCAGGG